>NZ_JAFIRA010000030.1 GCF_022848905.1 Thermostichus vulcanus str. 'Rupite' | reverse complement strand
CATTATCGGCATTCGGTTGGAAAGGTGTTGGAATACATCAACGACCCACACCACGGCTGAATCAATTCAGCCTGTGCGCTTATATCCCCCGGTTAGAAACCGGGGGCTTTACGCTGGTTTTCGTAAGGTTCCTGTCGTAGGGTTTGAATCTTTCACCTGTTGCAAAGCCTCGGTCAGGCTCATCGGCCAGGGATCCGGCTGACGCAATTGCCGCACACCATCTGGAAGTCGGATCACCGAGGCTCGGCTGGTGTGGGCGATGGTCTCCAAGTCCGGCAAGGGATCCAGGAGCACCCCCGCCTGCATCACTTTGCGCAACAACGGTTCACAGCCGGGAGGTGGAGGTTCCTCTGCTTGACCGAGCCAATCGGAGTTGGGGCCGCGGAAGATCTGCTTACGACCTGGAAGGGTTGCCTTGGCAAAGGACGCTTTGGCCACCGGGATGCTGTTAATTTCCACCAACTTATACACCCCATTCACCCCTTCCCCACTGACCAAGCGGGTGCCGACCCCATAGCCGCTAATCGGGGCCTGAGAGCGATGTAGCCGTTCAATTTCGTACTCATCCAAATCCCCGCTCACAAACACTGGGGATCCCTGGGGCAAGATTTGTTTCACCTGGCGAGACAGATCTTCTAAATCCCCGGAGTCGATACGCACACCGCCAAACTCCCCCCGGGATCCCAGCTGGTCGGGACTGTCTGCCGCAAACAGCCGCGCCGCGGTACGCGCCCCCTGAATCGGATCGTAGGTGTCGATGAGCAAAGCCGCCTGAGGAAAGTAGCGCTGAAAAGACTGAAAGGCATGGGTTTCATCCCCAGACAGAGCGGCAATCGCCATCACCAGGGAATGGGCCATCGTGCCTGCCGGTTTTCGACCCAATTTCAGGGCCGCCAACACATTGGAGGTGGCGTTAAACCCTGCTGCTAGAGAGGCTCGTGCTGCCCACAACCCCGCTTGGGGACCAAAGGCTCGCCGTGTACCAAACTCCAGCAAAATCGCTTCATCTCCTGCCGCATCCCGCATGCGTGCCGCTTTGGTGGCGATCAGGGTTTGGTAGTTAAAGGTGGCCAACAAGTAAGTTTCCACCAGTTGCGCCTGCCACAAAGGTGCTTCGATGCGCACCAGAGGTTGGTTGGCAAATATGGCGGATCCCTCGGGCACCGCCCAGACATCCCCCTGAAACCGGCACTGTTCCAGTAAACTCCAGAACCGCTCCGGCGCGTCGGCAAAAATCCCCGTGTCCCGCAACGCCTGCAAAGACTCTGGGGTAAAGTGCAGCTGCTGCAGGTACTCCACCGCTTGGGTGAGGCCCATGGCGATCAAGTAACCGTAGTCGGGGGGCAGCCGACGCACAAATAGCTCGAAAGCTGCCGGCTGAGACTCTAGGCCCTCCCCTACATAGCAAGCGGCCATGGTGAACTGGTACAAGTCCGTCAGCAGACCATAGTCTTGGGGCTGCAGCGACGAAAAATCAGGGGCCAACATGAGGCAACCTCAGGGGAGAAGGCGATCTATTTATAGTAAAATCTACCATAATCAAGTACAGCTGTCAGGGGATCCCTACTTCAAATCAATGCCTGCACAGAAAGATTTCAACCTTTTCAGCTCGGATCCCTTGCAGAGATGATTTCCACTGACTGGACAACCCCAGTCATGCCATTTATAGTAAAAATAACCATAAATAAAGTCTTGCACTCCGACGCTTTAGCCAACAGACACCACTGCAGACAAACACCATGATCACCACTGTACAGGGGTTAACCGCTGATACCCCCCCTGCCGGAACCTTACCCTTACCCCCCCACTTTCAGGTTGAGCGGGTGGGAGAAGTGTGGCGTGTGCCTTACCAACACCGGGCGGCGGAAGCTGAGGCTTGGGCCAGGCAGCACGGGATCCCTGCGGCGGCTACGGATCGGGTACGGGTAGGCTTGCTGCTGATCGATGTGCAGAATACCTTTTGTATTCCGGGGTTTGAATTGTTTGTCGCCGGCAGCTCTGGACTGGGGGCGGTGGAGGACAATCAGCGCCTTTGCCAGTTCATTTACCGCAACCTGGCCCGGATCACCCAAATCATTCCCACCCTCGATACCCATACGGCCATGCAGATCTTCCACCCGATCTTTTGGGTGGATGGGCAGGGATCCCATCCGCAACCGGCAACCGCGATCTCGGTGGCCGACATTCGCTCCGGTCGCTGGCAGGTCAATCCCGCTGTGGCTGCCAGCCTCACCCAAGGAGATCTAACTGCTCTCCAGGCTCATGCCCTCCACTATGCGGAGCAACTGGAGCAGGGCGGGAAGTATCCTCTTATCGTCTGGCCCTACCACTCCATGTTGGGGGGTATTGGCCATGCCTTGGTGCCGGCGGTGGAGGAGGCGATTTTCTTCCACAGTTTGGCTCGTCATAGCCAGGCCAGTTTGGAACTGAAAGGGGCCAACCCCCTGACAGAGAACTATTCGGTGCTCAGCCCGGAAGTTTTGACTGGGCCAGAAGGGGATCCCATCGACGAAAAAAACGATCCGCTGATTCGCTATTTGCTGGGGTTTGATGCGTTGATCGTCGCGGGTCAAGCCAAAAGTCACTGTGTAGCCTGGACGGTGAGTGATCTCCTGCAGGAAATCCAGACCCAAGATCCGAAGCTGGCCCAGAAGATCTACCTTTTGGAAGATTGCACCTCGGCGGTGGTGATCCCAGGGGTGGTGGATTTTAGCGAGCAGGCGGAAGCGGCCTTTGCCACGTTTGCGGCAGCAGGGATGCACCGGGTACGCTCCACCGATCCCATGGAGGACTGGCCTGATTTCCCTCGGGATTCTGGGAGCGCTGCACCAACCCAACATCCGCTATGATGCGGCAGGACAGCGTGCCAGAGCGTAACCGTGTACGATGCAGACTCCCGCCTAGCCGTGGGATCCCCCACCAGCCCCAGCAGCTTGCGGCCACCCAGCGGCGCTCGGGATTTCTTGCCGCGTGAGGTCCAGCGGCGGGAATGGTTGGAGTCTCAACTGAGCCAGGTGTTCCAGCGCTATGGCTATCAGCGCATCATTACCCCTACTCTAGAACGGTTGGAAACGCTGCTGGCCGGGGGATCCATCCAGGCGGAGTCTGTACTGCAACTGCGGGATAGCGAAGGGACGATGCTGGGGTTGCGCCCAGAACTGACCGCTTCCATTGTGCGGGCAGCGGCAACTCGTCTCTCTTCTGGGCCCTTGCCTTTGCGGCTTTACTACCATGGCAGCGTTTTTCGCAACAGCCAGCGGGAGGAGGGATCCAGCAGTGGGCAGGAATTTTTCCAGTCGGGGGTGGAGCTGATCGGGGCTGGGGGTTGGCTGGCGGATGCCGAGATCCTGACGCTGCTGGCCGATTGTATTCGTTCCGTCGGTCAGGGCGCTGCTACCCCCTTCGGGCACGCAAGCGAAGGCGGGAACGGGATCCCCGATTGGACGCTGTTGTTGGGGGATGTGAGTCTCACCGAAAGTTTGCTTAGCCCCATTGCCCCCACTGCCCAAGCGGCAGTTCGACGCGCCATTGCCCAATTGGATTATGTCTATCTGGAGTCAGCACCCTTACCGGAAGCAGCTCGCCAGATTGGATCCCAGATTTTAGCGCTGCGGGGCCAGCCCAGCCGTGTTTTGCCACAGTTGGCGCAGTTGCCCGTGCCAGCCGATCGGTTGCGCGATTTGCAACAACTTTGCCAAGTTTTGCAGGAGCAACAGGTGCAAGTGGTGCTGGATCTGAGCCTGGTTCAAACCTTGGCTTACTACACGGGCATCGTTTTTCAGGCGGTGGTGGGTGGCGAAGTCGTGGGCTTGGGAGGCCGCTACGATCGGCTGCATGCTCTCTACAGCCCTCATCAGGCAGAACAGGCCGGGATCGGCTTTACGCTGCTACCCGATACCCTGCTCCGGCTCTTGCCCCCTGCCCATAAACCGGATGGGAGCGGTTGCCGACGGTTGGTGGTTCCTTTGGTACCGGCAGGGATCCCGCAGGCGCTGGCTTTAGCGGCCCAGTGGAGACAGTCTGAGCCCGTGGAACTGGAATTGCTGGATCGCTCCCCAGAAGAGGTGGAAGCCTATGCCCGTCAATGCCGGATCCCGGAGGTTGCTTGGGTACAAGCGGATGGCAGCTTTCACCTCACCACCTTGAATTTCAACTAAAGTGCTGCTGAATACCAAATCCGACTTGTACCATACAAGTACTATACAAATTGAGGGATATTGAAGATGCACCGCGAAGCCCCTTGATACTCCCTTCGTTGCTGAATCAATGCCGGTTACACGGGGAGCGTGCCACCCTATCCATACAGGCCACTAGAGGGATCCCTAACTAACATGGTCACCAATGCCGATATCGTTCGCGAGTACCATACCCGTCTCTGGGCCAAAGGGGATCTGAGCGCAGTTGAGGACTACTGGCTACCCACAGCCGAAGTTCACATGACCGGCTTTGATGGCAATGGGATTGATGTGGTCAAAGCCGATGTAGAACGCTATTTCAAGGCATTTCGGGAGGTGGAGACCCAGATCCATCACCTCGTCAGCGAAGGGGATATGGTGGTGTTGCACTGGTCCACAAGCGGCCTACACGTAGATACCTACGACGATATTCCCGCCACTCACAAGCGAATCACCATGACGGGCATCGATTTGCTGCGTCTGTCGGAGGGCCGCTTTGTAGAATGTTGGTCGATGTGGGATGGCCTGTCGGTCTACGAGCAACTGGGGGTGCTGAGACTAGAGAGACAGTCCTCCCCCCAGTAGACCGCCGATAGCCAACTTCACGGCAGCTGCTAAGGATCCTGCTGATGGCGTTACCCACCCGACTCCAGCTCAAATCTGCCATGAAGCTTCTGGAGATATCCCCCCGTCCAGACCCTCATCTGTCTCAGCAGATCGCCCGGGATGGCGTGGCGGTGCTCTCAGGGATCCTTGAGCCCAACCTGTGTACTGCCTTAATTCGAGCGATTGATCATTTACGGGCCAAGCCGGGGCCGCATTTTCGGACACTGTCTCCAGTCGGTCTGCCCGTGGTTCAAAGCGATTTATTTCGCTGGCCTGAGGATGCAACCCTGACCCAGGTGGTAACCGAAGGGATCCTGCCCCAATTGGCTGCCAGTATCTTTGGCACCGATTCCGTTGTCTTGCTAGAAGATCAGTTTTTCTACTCGGAGGCAAGAGCCCAAACTCTTAGCCCCTGGCATCAGGATCACCCCTATCACCCGCTGGAGCCCTGGTTCTTGACCTTCTGGATCCCATTGGATCCTGTCCTGGCGGGGCAGGGATTACGGGCTGTGGTGGGATCCCATCGCGGGCCTCTTTTTGCCCCCGTTGAATTTTCGGCGGCGGAGGCCACGTTGACCGCCGCAGGAGACACGCTTGCTCCCGTCCCTGATATTGATGGAGATCTTGCAAACAGCAGGCTGGGGCCAGAGGTCAACATTCTTGCCCCCCCCTTCGAGCCCGGGGATGTGATGATTCTGGACTCTCGCACGCTCCATGCAGGAGGCAAAGCCTGTCCCCATCCCTTCCGGCGCATTTCCATTCGCTACGCTCATCCCGAGACCCACATTGTGGAGCGAGCTTGGCCTGTGGCGGCCTTTTGGCAGGAGTAGTAGCTACAGGTACAGAATCCACCTCCCAGTTGAGGCACCGTTTGAACAGTGAGCTTTGTTGTTCCTGTCTCAAGCGTGGTTGATGTTTAAGCCTCATTCCGTCTCTCGCCGCAGCGCCATCAAACTCTTGGGGGCTGGTGGTGCGCTTGTGGCTGGCTCCCCATTGCTGCGCACTCCCGATGCCCGGGCTGCCATCTCGGTGGGCTTTCAGCTTTCCTGGCTGCACTCGGTGCAGTTTGGCGGCAGCTACATCGCTCAGGACAAAGGCTACTGGGCTGAAGAGGGGTTAGAAGTAAGCCTGGTGCCCGGCGGCCCCAACGCTCCCGTCGAGCCACCCGTTGTCAGTGGCACCGCATTGATGGGCATTTCGGCGGCAGACTACACGGCTGCTGCGGTCTCACAGGGGGCTCCCTTCAAGATCATCGCCGTGGCGATGCAAAACAACCCCTTCACCATCGCCTCGCTGCCGGACAACCCGGTCAACGAGCCCAAGGATCTGGAGGGCAAGAGCATCGGCATGGCCATCGCCAACACCCCCGTGTTGCAGACCCTCTGCACCCTCAACAATGTGGACATCGACCAGATCACCATCATCCCCACCCAGTACGATGCGGCCCCCTTGGTGAATGGAGAGGTGGACTGCCTGCTGTGCTGGCTCACGGATCTGCCCGTGGCCATGACCGTCCAGGGGATCGACAACGTCACCATGTTGATGGCCGACTACGGCTACACCGTCCACAGCCAGACCTACATTGTTCTAGAAGAGAGCCTAAAAACCCGTCGTGGGGAGGTGATTGGCCTGCTGCGCGGGGAGATTCGCGGCTGGCAGGACTATCGAGCCGACACGGATGCGGCAGCGGAGTTGACGCTGGAGCTGTTCCCAGATGCAGGACTGGATCTAGAAACCCAGAAGCTACAAGCCAGCGAACAACTGAAGCTGATGTTCTCGGATTTGACCGACCAGAATGGCTTTGGCTGGTTTACTGACGAGACGGTGGCCGCCAATGTGGAGACCCTCAACCTGCTGGGGAAGGAGGTCACCCCAGCCCTCTGGGATCGCTCAATTTTAGAAGAAATCTATGGCGGTCAATCTACCATCTAGGGCCAACCTCAGGGATCCCAGGGCCATCCAGCCCCCAGAGGTGCGGGTGGTGGAGGGCAGCAAGATCTTTGGCTGGGGGCCAACTCGGGTGCCAGCCCTGGCGGATATCAATCTGCGGCTACAGCCGGGATCCCTGACGGCATTGGTGGGGCCATCCGGCTGTGGCAAATCCACTCTGCTAAGGGCGATCGCAGGTCTGGAAACCCTCTCCAGCGGCGAGGTGTTGATCGATGGCCAGCCCCCGGCTGTGGTGAAAAAGCGAGGGGAGATCGCCGTGGCTTTTCAGGATCCCTCGTTGCTGCCCTGGCGCAGCGTGGAGTCCAACGTGGCTCTGGCCCAAACCCTAGCCCAGCAGCCGGTGGATCGAGCTGGGATCCGGGAGCTGTTGGCGCGGGTGGGCTTGGAGGGATTTGAACGGGCCAAACCGGCAGAATTGTCGGGAGGAATGCGGCAACGGGCGGCCATTGCCCGCTGTCTGATCACCCAGCCTCGACTGTTGTTGTTGGATGAGCCCTTTGGGGCGGTGGATGAGCTAACCCGACGACGGCTGAATCTGGAGTTGCCCCGCCTCTGGGAAAACCGGGGGACGACGGCCCTGTTGGTCACCCACTCCATCGATGAGGCGGTGCTGTTGGCCGATGAGATCCTGGTGATGAGCGTGAGGCCAGGCCGGATCGTGGCTCGGATCCCGGTGACGTTGCCTCGCCCCCGGCAGGCTCAGATTTTGCGCTCTCCGGAGTTTCATCACCTAGTCGCTCACGTCTCAGAGGCATTGGGGCTGGAGCAGGTGTTGGAGGTGCAGCGGTGAACCGGCTTGGGCCTGGGGCAAGAGGGACACTGATCGGGGTGAACAGCCTGCTCATCGTTGGGGGCTTGCTGGTGGCCTGGGAGCTGCTGGTTCGGCTTTTGCTATCGGAACGCTATATTTTGGCGGCCCCCAGCGCCATTGTGGATCGGTTGGCCAGTCGCTCCGACCTATATGCTCGGGCCCTACTGGTCACCCTGCGGGAGGCGTCTTGGGGCTTCCTGTACGGCAATGGGGCGGCCATGCTGTTGGCCATGCTGGTGGCCTTGTTTCCCGTGAGCGAGCGATTGATCCAAAACCTGGCCCTGGTGGTGTTTTGTCTGCCGCTGGTGGCCACAGGGCCGGTGCTGCGGGTGATCTTTGGCACCTCCGATGGCCCACAAATTACCCTGGCGGCCCTGGCGGTCTACTACACCACCTTTGTGTCCTTGGTGGTGGGACTGCGGGCCATTCCCGCCAGTTGGGCCGATCTGGTGGCCAGCTATGGTCGGGGCCGACTGGCGATGCTGCGGTATGTGCGGGCCCGAGCGGCGGTGCCCTATTTGGTGGCGGGGTTGCAGGTGGCGGCGCCAGCGGCGGTGCTAGGGGCGATGGTGGGGGAATTTACCGGGGCCGAACGGGGCATGGGGGTGCTGGTGATCCAAGGGATCCGGTCGCTGGATGTGGTGGCCACGTGGACGGTAGCCAGCCTAGCAACGGTGGCTTCAATCGCGGTTTATGGTCTGGCGGTGGCGTTTGGGCGGTGGCTCTCTCCGGGCACCCCTCCTCTTCTGCTGACGGCCCGACCCAACCGCAAGCCCTCAGCCGCAACACTATGGATCTCTTTGGGGATGGCGGCCTTGACGGGTCTGCTGATTCTGCTGATGTGGCAGATCAGCATGGATTGGCTCAATTTGAACCGTTTCTTCGCCAAGCGACCGGGGGATGTCTGGGAGTTTCTGGTCACCCATGCCAACGCTAGATCCCATCGAGAGCAAGTATTCCAGGCTCTGGGATCCACCCTAGGGGTGACGCTGCCAGGCTATTTTGTCGGCCTGATGGTGGGCTTGCTCACGGCCTGTGTCTTTGAGCTGTTCCCGTGGGTGCGGCGGGGGGTGATGCCCGTGGCCATTGCCCTACGTTCGGTGCCCATCATCACCACGGCCCCGCTGGTGATCATCCTCCTAGGCCGAGGCGGAGCCAGCTTAATCACGCTGGTGGCGGTGATGACCTTTTTCCCCACCTTGATCGCCTGTGCCCAGGGGTTGCGGCAGGTGCCGGGCCAGGTGGTGGATGTGTTCAACACCTTTGCCGCCGGTCGGTTGAGGATCCTGGTCTTGGCCCGTCTCCCGGCGGCATTGCCCGCCTTCTTTGCTGGGGCTCGCATCGCGGTGCCCACTGCGGTGCTGGCGGCAACCGTGGCAGAATGGCTGGCCACCGGCACCGGCATCGGCAATCTGATGGCCCTCACCTACTCCACCAGCAACTACGGTTTGTTGTGGAGCGCGGTGGTGCTGCTGACGGCGGTCTCGGTGGCGGGGTACAGCCTGGTGGTCGGGTTAGAACGGTTGGTGTTGTCGCAGGTGGCCCCTGAGCAGGTGGTGGGATGAGTGCTGCACACCTCTCGGCTCAACGGGGGCTTGAGGGGGTTAAGGCCCTCTACGATGACCTGGCCGCTGAGCGGGATTGGGTGCTGTCGGCACCTCTGGCCACCCCTCAGGCTCTTGTGGCAGACGTAGAGCGCTTTTTGGCCCTGGAAGCCCGCCTGTTGGATGCGGGGCATTTTGAACGCTGGCTCCAGCTCTGGGATCCCCAGGGTTGGTACTGGATCCCGTTGCGGCGGGACAGTCACCCAGGCACAGATCAGGCCCTATTTTTGGACGATTGGCGACGATTGCAGGAGCGGGTCTGGCGGCTTAGGGATCCCTATGCCTGGGGGATCCAGCCCCTGCCCGAGATGGTACGGGCTATCACCAGTGTCGAAGCCTGGGAGCACCCCCACAAGGACCTTGCCGAAGGAACCATAGTGGCCAGCAGTACCCTAATCCTGCAGGTGGTTGCGGGATCCCAGCCCCGCCAGGTGGTGGCCCGTCAGATCCACCGCTTGCGCCTCATAGCTGAGGGAGCAACCCCTGAGGGGCCAACTGTTGCAGGGTTCCAGATACTCCGCAAAACCCTGCTGATTCCCGAGCTCGCCCGGGGATCCCAGCATTTGGGCTGGCTGCTGTAGGCTTTGCAGCCCCCCTAGTGGTTCCTCGGTTCCATCAGACGCTTCCAAAAGAAACAAACCTGTTCCCGGACTCTCGCCATGGTTTTTCCCGCCGCCAATCCTCCTGATTTTGACAGGTTGATCCAGTCGGATCGGGTACATCGTCATCTCTATACGGATCCTGCCCTATTTGAGCTGGAGATGGAGCGCATCTTCGGGGGGACGTGGATCTACTTGGGGCACAACAGCGAGATTCCTCAGCCAGGCTCCTTTGTGCGCCGGACGATGGGTCGTCGCCCTATCCTGCTGACGCGGGGGCGGGATGGCCAGATTCATGGCCTGTTCAACCGATGCACCCACCGTGGCACCCTCCTGGTCACAGCAGAGAAAGGATGTAGCAAGCGCCTGACCTGTCCCTATCACGGCTGGTGTTTTGACCTGGATGGTCACCTGCGCAATCTGCCTGTGGCCGACAGCTACGCCAACCCCCGCAAGGGGTCGTTTCATCTAGGCCAGCTGCGGGTGGAGACCTATCGGGGCTTGATCTTTGGCACCCTGGCCGCAGAGCCACTGGAGCTGGTGAACTGGCTCGGAGCGGCGTTGCCCTGGCTGGATCAGCACCTCAATCGCCATCCCAACGGCACCATCCGACTGCTGGACTCCCCGGTTCGGCTAGAGTTTGCGGGCAACTGGAAGCTGCTGTGGGACAATGCTGCCGATGGGATCCATGCCACCTTTGCCCACCGCTCCTACAACCAATTGGGTCACCAGGCCCACACGGAGACCGTTCTGGCCCGCAATCCGGCCAATACCCCGATGGTCAGCCAAACCCTGGATCACGGCCATTGTGTGGTGGATCAACGACCTGGGATCCCGGAGGGGCCGTGGTCAACCATGCGACAACTGCCTACCCGCGAGGCCTTGGAGGGATCCCTACGAGTTCAGCACCCACCCCAACTGCTGGAGCTGGCCACCGGCAACATGGTTAACCTCAGCCTCTTTCCCAATTTGATATTGGTGGGTAACCAGCTAATGGTGGTGGAGCCCCTGGCGGTGGATCGCACCCGCATCACCCTCTACCTGGCGGTGGTGGAGGATGGGCCGGAGGAGATCAACCTGCTGCGGTTACGGGTGGAGGAGGATTTCGTCAGCTTTGGCACCCCGGATGATCTGGCGATCTTTGAGCGGATTCAGGAGGGGCTAGGGATCCCTGAGGAGGAGTGGCTGGATATCAGCCGGGGGGATCAAGCGGGGGATCGAGAGGATGAATGGGGCCGGGTCACAGGCTCGATTGCCAGCGAAGCTCCGATTCGAGCCTATTGGCAAGAGTGGAAACGACTGATGCGGGATCCCGTTCCCCTGCGGGTGCGGCGGGCCGTTGGCCACTGAGCTGCAGGCCATGTATCGCTCGGTGAGCACCTACCCTCTGCTGGCCGCCGACGCGGTCACCACCAGTGTGGAAAATCTGCCCCTGAAGGCCCACTGACCCGGATCCCGGCAGGATGCCCACTGCTGGGATCGGAATCAAGGTTGTATTCGATGCCAGGAACCAGACTTGAACTGGTGACACGAGGATTTTCAGTCCTCTTACTTGCTTTCTCAATCACTTTTCTGTAGCAGATCCTAGGGTTTGGAAATTCTTGTTTCACCACCAGCTTCACCATTTTAGCAAAGGGATGTACTGCTAGCACTTATAGTCGATTCAGTTGGGAGTGAGACAACATTGAGGGTAAGATGGCGTGGATATAACCTGTTGGAGGGAGCTTCATGAGCTACAGCTTAGACTTGAGGGAGAGAGTTGTAAAGTATGTTGAGGAAGGGGGCAGTCCAACGAAAGCTGCCCAGCTCTACGACGTCAGTCGTGCAACTATTTATCGCTGGCTAGGCCGAGAAGACCTCAGCCCAACCGTGGTCAAAAGACGGGAGCGAAAAATGAGCTGGGCTGCCCTAAAAGAACATGTGGAGCAGTACCCAGAAGCTAAGTTAAAGGACAGAGCTGAGAAGTTCGGCGTTCAACCGAGTGCTATTCATTATGCTCTCAAGCAGATGAAAATAACGCGAAAAAAAAGAGTTAAGGTATCGAGAACGAGACTGGCAAGAGAGAATCAAGTACTACAGGGTCTTGCGGGAGTTCATACGGAAATATGGCAGTGATAGCTTAGTTTATATTGACGAGACGAGTTTTGATGAGATATGTACTTGTGTTTATGCTTGGGCAAAGAGAGGGAAAAAAGTTTATGGAGAGAAGCAAGGGAAGCAAGAGAGCCTAGTGGCAGGTAGGAGGAAAAAGAAGAAGGACTGGATAGCACCTATGCTTTTTCAAGGCAGCTTAAATGCAGAAGGATTTGAAGGGTGGCTGGAGCGATACTTCATACCGAGCTTGGAGAGGCCATCTGTTTTAATTATGGATAATGCACCAATTCATTGTAAGGGTAGGATAAAGGAGTTGGTGGAAGCTGGGGGACATGAGGTAGTCTTTCTGCCCAGGTACTCTCCGGATCTAAATGACATAGAGCATGATTTTAGTGCTCTCAAGAGGGCAAGGATGCATGCCGACATTGGAACTTCTATTGATGAAGTGATTCGGAACTACTGTGCTTGCTAGCGTCTCATTCTTGTTTGAATTGACTATAACAGGTGGAGCTGATCGGGGCTGGGGGTTGGCTGGCGGATGCCGAGATCCTGCTGCTGCTGGCCGATTGTATTCGTTCCGTCGGTCAGGGCGCTGCTACCCCCTTCGGGCACACAAGGGAAGGCGGGAACGGGATCCCCGATTGGACGCTGTTGTTGGGGGATGTGAGTCTCACCGAAAGTTTGCTTAGCCCCATTGCCCCCACTGCCCAAGCGGCGGTTCGACGAGCCATTGCCCAATTGGATTATGTCTATCTGGAGTCAGCACCCTTACCGGAAGCAGCCCGCCAGATTGGATCCCAGATTTTGGCGCTGCGGGGCCAGCCCAGTCGGGTTTTGCCACAGTTGGCGCAGTTGCCTGTGCCAGCCGATCGGTTGCGCGATTTGCAACAACTTTGCCAGGTCTTGCAGGAGCAACAGGTGCAGGTGGTGTTGGATCTGAGCCTGGTTCAAACCTTGGCTTACTATACGGGCATTGTCTTTCAGGCGGTGGTGGGTGGCGAGGTCGTGGGCTTAGGAGGCCGCTACGATCGGCTGTATGCTCTCTACAGCCCTCATCAGGCAGAACAGGCCGGGATCGGCTTTACGCTGCTACCCGATACCCTGCTCCGGCTCTTGCCTCCTGCCCATAAACCGGATGGGAGCGGTTGCCGACGGTTGGTGGTTCCTTTGGTGCCGGCAGGGATCCCGCAGGCGCTGGCTTTAGCGGCCCAGTGGAGACAGTCTGAGCCCGTGGAACTGGAATTGCTGGATCGCTCCCCAGAAGAGGTGGAAGCCTATGCCCGTCAATGTCGGATCCCGGAGGTTGCTTGGGTACAAGCGGATGGCAGCTTTCACCTCACCACCTTGAATTTCAACTAAAGTGCTGCTGAATACCAAATCCGACTTGTACTATACAAGTACTATACAAGAGGAATATTGAAGCCTGGGAGCACCCGTTTTAGCGCAGGCTGCCGTCGGGCATGGTGGTGTTCTGGAAGATGACTTGGTTCAGTTCCGCCAAGTTCAGGTGAGCGTGCGTCAGGTTGGCCGCCGTCAGATTAGCCCCTGACAAATCGGCGCTGATCAGATCTGCAGATTGCAATTGACAGTGGCTGAGGTTGGCTCGCTTGAGCACCGCCCGTTGCAGGGATCCCTGTTGTAGATTGGCTTCTCTGAGATCCGCCTCGTTGAGGGTGGCCCACATCAGGTTGGTGTTGGCGAGGGTGGCCTTTTGCAATTGGGCATAGTCGAGACTGGCTCGCCGCAGGTCGGCATGGCTGAGATCGGCTTCTGACAACTTAGCTTCGATCAGGATGGCCCGGCGCAGATTAGCCCCGGTCAGGTTGGCTCCGCTCAGATCTGCCCTCGACAAATTGGCCCGGTGCAGGTTAATGTCCCGCAGATCGGCTCCCCGCAGATCGGCCCGGCGCAGATCCGCCAAAGGAAATTCCCGCTCCCCTTCTTGATACTTGGCAAGCAGCTGAGCCACATCCATCATGGTCGGATCCCTTGCAGAGAATGCTCACCTCTATTTCACCCCGAAGATTGCCGGATGACCTGAGAATTGCGGATTGCCCTTCTGATTTTTTGACATTCCCTTCAGAGAACTTAATCCATCCGTCGTTCTGGCTGTGCTACCGAATACCCAACCCAAAGATGCCAAGCCTTCCGTTCATGTGAACTGGACTGATTCATGCCGCGTTTTCAGCAGGGATCCCACTCTTGCAACCCCCACTTCGATCATCTCCGGGACAACATTGGCAAAGGATAGTCGCAAAGCCGGATACCCTACCCCATCGGGGAAAAAGGCGGATCCCTCCAGCACCAACACATCGGCAGCCCGCGCCTGTTGCGCTAGCTTTTGCATCTGAAAGCGGTAGTGTTCCGGCAGTTGCACCCAGAGGTACATGCCCCCTTCCGGGATCGTCCAGCGAGCTTCCTCCGGGAAATGGGTTTCCAGTGCGCAGAGCATTTGGTTACGATTTTGCAGCAGTTGCGCCCGTACCTGTTGCAGATGGCGACGATAGTGACCATGGGCCAAGTATTCGCTTACCACCGCTTGGGGCAGAGAAGCCGTGTGAATATCCGTCAAGTAACGCTGCTCTAGCAGCGCCGGGTATTGGGAAGGCGGCACCACCAAGTAGCCAACCCGTAAGCCAGGCGACAGAGTTTTGGAAAAGGTGCCCACATAGGTGACTAGGCCCTCGCTATCTAGGGCTTTGAGGGGAGGTGGAGCGGATCCAAAATGCAGGGCTTCATAGGCGTTGTCTTCCAAAATCGGGCAATGGTACTGAGCCGCAAGGTGCAGCAGCTGTTGCCGGTGGGAGATGTGGGTAGTTAGGCCGGTAGGATTATGCAGAGAACTGATGGTGTAGATCAATTTAGGGCGATGGCTTTGCAGGTAGCGCTCTAGCAGGTCGAGATTCATGCCTTCTCGATCCATTGGGATCCCGATCAAGCGGCAGCCCAGTTGCTCCAGA
This sequence comes from Thermostichus vulcanus str. 'Rupite', assembly GCF_022848905.1. NCBI lineage: Bacteria > Bacillati > Cyanobacteriota > Cyanophyceae > Thermostichales > Thermostichaceae > Thermostichus > Thermostichus vulcanus. Next base: position 32,122 of record NZ_JAFIRA010000030.1, on the reverse strand, counting down.
AGGGCTTGTGTACTAAAAAAGGTTGGGCTCTCCACCACCACCCAATCCCCCGGTTGTAGGTGATGCCGCATCGCCAAAGACAGACCCTGCATCGCCCCATTCACAATTAAAATTTCGTCAGCACTGGCTTCTAGTCCCAATTGCAGAACGAGGTTGGCGATCTGGTGTCGCAGGCGGCTCTGCCCCTCAATGGCATCGTAGGAAAAGATGCTGTCGCTGTCGTTGGAAACCCGGCGAACAATGCGGGCCAAATCGTTGGGGGGATTTTGCGGCAAGGCACAGCTGAGATCGATCACCCCCGGTTGTTGTTTGGCCTGGATGGAACGGGCATAAATGGCAAATGGACGGTTGGACTGGGTTTCGCAGAGCACCACATCCTGCGCGGGCTCAAAGCCACTCGGTTTGCTGGGGGCCGGGATCCCAACCGGATCGACAAAGTAGCCGGATCCCTGGCGGGCGTGGATCAACCCCTGGGCCAACAGCCGATCGTAGGCTTCGATCACCGTCAATTTGTTCACCTGTAGAGTTTTGGCCAAGGTGCGAATGGAGGGCAACCGTTCTCCTGGCAACAGGGATCCCGACTGGATCAGGGCTTGCAGACGATCCTGAATCTGCAGATACATCGGTTGCGAAGAGTCCCGATCAAGCAGAATGCGCATAGCCACTCTCAGCTCAAAACCTTAGCTGCAGCCTATACGATCCCTGCCCGGATCCCAGCGGTACAGTTACCAGCCAGTTCACCAGTACAGTTGTCAGACCTGAGAACTGGTCTAGCCAAAAGAGTGCAAACTGTATCTACACAAGCCTTAGTCCATCGCCGAGAGTGGGGAAAGCCGCGTTTGGAACCGACCGATGCAACACCTTTTGATTCCCAGTAGCCGCCAGATTACCGCTGCGGATCTCTCCCCCCGTCGGCAAAAACTGGCCCACCTGGCCCGTACTGTTCTGAAGGCCCTAGTGGCGCAATTTGCCCCCAGTGAAGATCCTAAAATTTGGCGACGACGGGATCCCTCTGGCCGTTGGGTTTGGGAGATTCGCTATGGGCAGGAACAGATCACCCTCAGCGAAGAAGATCAGGTGCGGCAGTGGGTGGAGCGCCACTACTACCATCTCAGACGTTAGCCGAAGGAAACCCTCGATGCTGACCGGTGTTGATTTGGAAAAACGCGTGGCTTATTTCCACACGCCCCAAGCGATTCGGGATCGCTGTAAGCTGCTATTCGAGCGGGTTTTAGCGGATGAATCGGAGCACTTTCAGTTGGATCTCAACCGACTGGGATCCGTGGCGGACTACGTGCTCACCACGATGCAGACCCACTATCCCAGCGGAGACATTCCCTTCCACAGCCGCTGGCGACATTTTCAGGTGGGATCCGGGGATCGTCCTCCGGACGACGCGGAGGGTCATCGCTTAGCCCGTCTGGAAAATCGATTAAAAGACCTGGATTTGCAGCAGCGGTTGCGGTGCAAGTGGGATCTCACCGTGCTCAGCGTATTGTTGGATGCTGGAGCGGGTTCCGCCTGGGTTTATCGGGATCCCGACAGTGGCCAAAGGGTGGGTCGTTCGGAGGGGTTGGCGCTGGCCAGCTTCGATTGGTTCTGGCGGGGCGGGCTTTCTAGCGATCCCCAGTTTCCTTTGCAGGTGGATGCGGCTGGGTTAGAGCGCATTACTCTGGCGGATCTAGCTGCCGCTTTTCAGGTGGGATCCGAAAATCCCCTGCTGGGGTTAGAAGGGCGCTGGCACCTGTTGCAACGGCTGGCGCGAGCTTTACGGGCCCAACCGCAGCGGTTTGGAGCCGATTTCCCCCGTCCGGGCCGATTGTGGGAAGCGATCCAACCCGAGAGCCTCCAGGGTGGGATCCAGGCAGCACAGGTCTTACGAGCCGTGTTGGCAGGGTTTGGCTCCATTTGGCCCGGTCGGGTTTCGTTGGCAGGGATCCCGTTGGGGGATGTCTGGCCCTATCCGCACTTGCCCCAAACGGAGGTGGGAAGCGATTGGGTGCCTTTTCACAAGTTGTCCCAGTGGATGACCTATTCCCTGCTGGAACCCTTGCAACAGGAGGGGATCCCGATTGAGGGATTGGAGGAGCTGACGGGCTTGGCGGAATACCGTAATGGCGGCTTGTTTGTGGATTTGGGGGTGATCCAACTCAAACAGCCGGAGATCGCCCAGCAGCCTTATCCTCCGGGTTCGACGGTGATTGTGGAATGGCGGGCTTTGACAGTGATCCTGCTGGATCAGGTGGCCACCCTGATTCGGGAAAAACTCGGTTGTTCTCCTCAAGAATTGCCCTTGGTCAAGATCTTGCAAGGAGGAACCTGGACAGCAGGACGAACCCTGGCGGCACAGCTGAGACCCGGTGCCATACCCCCAATCCAACTGCTCAGCGATGGGACGGTTTTCTAGGACTGTTTTTTAGGAAGGTTGGCGAGCGCAGGGCTCTCCTGTCGAGAGTCTTAAGAAGTTCTGTAATAATTTCAGGGCTAGGTCAGGACGGGATCCCCAGTGCAGATGTAAATAGGAAGCGTGAATCCGTGCCGTGGCCCATCCTTCCGACTGAGGTTGACCCAGGGATCCCCAGGTGTAGACCGGGTTGGCAGGAGCTGGCCAGCTGCGAGAGCGGTGAAATTCATGTCCCCGTAGGCGCTCCCCAGCTTGGGCCAGTAGAGTTGAGCGCAAAACAGTGGCCTCCCGGTAGCCCAAACACAGTTTTCCATCCATGCTCACTTGCAACGGCAACAGTCCTGCCATCGGATGAGTTTCCCCCTGGAAATCCGTAAGGGATTCTCCCAGCACCATCAGGCCGCCACACTCGGCATAGAGGGGTGGGTGGGCGGGCGGGATCGGATGTTGGCCGATCTTGTGGGATAAGGGATCCGCCCATAGTTCTGGGAACCCTCCCCCCAGCAACACCCCGGCACAGGGATCCGGCGGAAACAGCCCTTCCTGCAAAGGGGAATACTCCACCACTTCCGCCCCGCAAACCCTAAGCAAATCCAGATTGTCGGCGTAGTAAAAGTTAAAAGCCGCATCCCGGGCCACTGCTACCCGCACTGGACTAGGTAGCGAGGGGATCCCTGGCCACAGCTCCCCAACCGCCGGCGGGATCGGTCGGATCAAGGGCAAAAGCTGATCCCAATCCAGATACTGCTCTGCCAGGTCGGCCCAAGCGGCCTGCCACTGAGAAAAGGCTGGTAGTTCTTCTACGGGCACCAACCCCAGATGTCGGCTGGGCAACTGCAACTCCTCACAGCGGGGGAATTGGCCCAAGACCGGGATCCCCAGGGAAGCCACGGCCTGTTGCAAAATCTGCCCATGGCGCTCTGAGGCCACCCGGTTCAAGATCACCCCGGCCAGGGTGAGGCGGGGATCAAAACGGCTCAACCCATAGAGCAAAGCCGCCACCGTTGCCCCCATGCCCCGGCTATCGATCACCAGTACCACCGGGATCCCCAACAGGCGCGCCACATGGGCGCTACTGGCAAAATCGGTGATGCAGACCGAATCCGCAGATACCTGATCCCGCTCTGGGACACAGGGGGATCCCGCTGCGCGTCCGTCGAACAAACCCATCACCCCTTCCACCACAGCGCCATCCCGTCCCTGACAATGGTGGCGAAAACAGCGCTGCACAAAGGCTTCATCCGTTAAGAAGGGATCCAAATTGCGGCAGGGGATCCCGGTCACCGCCGTATGAAACATCGGGTCGATGTAGTCTGGCCCCACCTTGAAAGATTGCATCCGCAGGCCCTGCCGTTTGAGAGCCGCCAAAAGAGCCAGAGTGAGGGTGGTTTTGCCACTGCCACTGGCTGCCGCCGCCAGCAGAATTGCCATGATTTTGGATCCCGCCTTGTGGAGTTACCGATGGCGTTAAAACTCAACCCCAACTTGGGCTTTGATCCCCTGCTCACGGAAGGGGTGCTTAATCAGTTTCATTTCCGTCACCAAATCCGCCCGCTCAATCAACGGCTCAGGTGCCCCGCGCCCCGTCAAGATCACATGGACATGCTGCGGTTTCTCCGCTAGCCCTGCCAAAACCTGTTCCACCCGCAAATACCCCAACTTCAGGGCCACATTGATCTCATCCAAAAGCACCAACTGAAACTCCCCACGGGTGAACAATTCGCGCCCCTTTTCCCAAGCGGCCTCTGCATGGGCTATGTCCCGCTCCCGATCCTGTGTTTCCCAGGTAAAGCCCTCCCCCATGGCATGAAAGGCAATCTGCCCCCACCCCTGTGAGCTTTGATTGGCTAATTTTCGTAACAACTTGGCCTCTCCCGGATCCCAGGCCCCCTTAATAAATTGCACCACTGCCACCGAGAGTCCCTGCCCCAGTGCCCGAAAGATCATGCCGAAGGCGGCTGTGCTCTTGCCTTTGCCCTGGCCAGTATGCACGATGATCAACCCTTTGTTGTCCCGCATCCCCGCTAGGCGCTGCCGTTGCACCTGCTGCCGTTGCTGCATTTTTTGTTGGTGTCGCCGGTTTTGATCCATTAGGGATTCAGGCTCGATTGCCAGTTCTGTTGAGGTTGTTGCTGAGTTGGATCCAGAAGAAGACCACGGCAGTTGAGACATAATTGAGGTGATTGGCTGAAAGAACTTAAGATCGCGAGATCGCACACAGCAGACCGTCCTCATCCTATCGGGTTGAGCCTATGAAAGAACCGGCTGCCGTCTTTAGAGATAGCCTGCTGATCTACTGCTTCATCTGGGCAGTGCTGGCGGTAGGTTGTTTTCAAGTCTTGCCCCGCATCGAAGTCACCACGACTGCTGACCTGGAGCCCTGGCTGGTGCCCAGTTATTTGACTGGCTTGGGGGGATCCCTGTTGGCTGCTCTGGGTTCCATGCTCACGGCTTCTGCTGGAGATGTGCGTAGCCCGGAGGGCAAAAATTATCGACATCGCCTGGCTTGGGGGCTGGGTGCAGTGGGGTTCATCGGCATTCTCTTCCCACTGGGATTAACTGGGTTTGTGTTTCTCAATGCGGCGCGGGACACCGATTGGTTCCGGGGGCTGTTTGGCTGAGGGGCGCAAGCTGATCCTTGTTCAAGGATTTGTGAGAAGGTGCAACATCGCAAAATAGCACCCCCCAACCCTACCCACCTCTGACACCGTTTCGCCGTGCAGGTAAGGTGCCCCGTTCGACAGTTGTTTGACAGATTGCCGAGTATTAGGGGTAACATAGCCTTAGTTCCGTTCTTTATCCAGAGCAGACTGAGGGATCAGGCCCAATGAAGCTGCGGCAACCCGGCGGAAGTCTCCGCTACGGTGCTAACTCCTGCGGTTAGTCAGTAACCGAAAGATAAAGGAAAAGAGTTTTTTCAAGGTGGATCCCTCGGGTGTGAGGGGTTTTCTTGGTAAATTCACCCTTTAGCGGCTCCTACAGCACTGATAGGTCTAGGTCAGTCCTCTAGCCCCTGCGGGTTCGAGGGATCCACAGCAACCTTCATCTCTCCAGCGGATGGGGAACGAACGGGTCAGTATCGTTTTTCATCTTTCATCAAGGAGAAGTCCGTTGTCCAAGTCGTTTTTGTTTTCCTCTGAGTCGGTGACGGAAGGGCACCCCGATAAGATTTGTGATCAGATCTCTGATACCATCCTCGATGCTCTCTTGACGGCGGATCCCTTCAGTCGGGTGGCAGCAGAAGTGGTGGTCAACACCGGCTTGGTGATCCTAACGGGCGAGATCACCTCACAAGCGCAGGTCAACTTCACTCGCTTGGTGCGGGAAAAGGTGGCGGAAATTGGCTATACCGACGCCAAAAATGGGTTTTGCTCCGAAAGTTGTGCCGTCTTGGTGGCGTTCGATGAACAGTCCCCGGACATTGCCCAAGGGGTGAACGTCGCTTTGGAAAATCGCGGATCCCAAGAAGATCACTTCGACTCGGTTGGGGCTGGGGATCAGGGCTTGATGTTTGGCTTTGCCTGCGATGAAACCCCGGAGTTGATGCCCTTGCCGATTAGTCTGGCCCATCGTCTTAGCCGCCAACTGGCTACAGTTCGCAAAAACGGTACCCTGCCCTACCTACGCCCCGATGGGAAAACTCAGGTGACGGTTGCCTACGAGGGCGGTCGCCCGGTCGGGATCCACACGCTGCTCATTTCCACTCAGCACACCCCAACCATTGGATCGATTACCGACGATGCTGCGGTGCAAGAACGGATTCGAGCTGACCTTTGGGACGCTGTGGTCACACCGGTTTTTAAGGAGTTGACGGTTAGACCGGACGGCAACACCCGTTTTCTGACCAATCCCACCGGCAAGTTTGTCATCGGTGGCCCCCAGGGGGATGCGGGCTTAACCGGGCGCAAGATCATCGTCGATACTTATGGGGGCTACTCTCGTCATGGGGGCGGTGCCTTTTCCGGCAAGGATCCCACCAAGGTGGATCGCAGTGCTGCCTATGCTGCCCGCTACGTGGCCAAAAACATTGTTGCCGCGGGGCTAGCCCAAAAGTGTGAGGTGCAGGTCAGTTACGCAATTGGGGTGGCTCGCCCGATCAACATTTTGGTAGAAACCTTTGGTACAGGGCGCATTTCTGATGAAGAACTGCTGCGCTTGGTACAGCGCCATTTCGACCTCAGGCCGGCAGCCATCCTGGCTCAGTTCCAACTGCGGGAGTTGCCCCAGCAACGGGGAGGCCGTTTCTATCAAAACGTGGCTGCCTATGGACACTTTGGCCAAACTCATTTGGATCTGCCCTGGGAGCGCACCGACAAAGCTGCTCTGTTGCAAGAGGAAGCCCTTTCTGTGGTTGCTTAAGCCTTGCTGGCATTTCTAGATACATCTATCATTTCTAGATACATCTATTTCTAGATACATCTCTAGATATTTTTCTACTAGATGTTGCCTAGATAGGAATTGGGGATCCCTAACCGCCCACTGCCTTGGGTCTAGGTTGGGATCCCTGTTCTTGCTTAATCCGTTTATCAAACTTAATGTTTGCCTTGGTACATTTGCTTGACGAGGTGGGGAAGCTCCGGCAGGATTAGTTTTTCTATGGCCAGTTGCACTGCTGCCGTTGAGCCAGGCATGGAAAAAATGAGGGCTTTGCCATGGATCCCGGCAATGGCCCGCGAGGCGATGGCCCGACTGCCAACTTGGGTGTAGCTTAGGTAGCGGAAGATCTCCCCAAAACCCGGCAAAGTTTTTTCCAGTAAGCTCTCAATGGCATCGTAGGTGGTGTCGCGGGGGGCAATGCCCGTTCCACCATTTAACAGGATGACCGGCAGGGATCCGGCCCAATCCTGGACGAGTTGCCGAATCGCTTCCGGCTCATCTTTGAGGATTTGGTATTGGCTCACCTGATGGCCCGCCTCTTGCAAAGCCCTACAGATCAACTGGCCACTGGAATCGGTTGCGATGGTACGGGTATCGCTGACGGTGATCACCCCGCAGGGCAATGAATTCAGATCCAACAAATCCAGATCAGAGGAAGACACAAAAGAAGACATAGAAAGGGATCCCTTAAGGCTCTGGGGGGTCAACACCCAACGGTTGAGGGTGAGCATTGGGTTGAGGGGATGCCGATGGGCTGAGCAGGTGGCGTAGCTTAGGGGAAAGCTCCTGCAATTGTCCCAGCAATACATTCAGGGAAATGGCCGATTCTGGAGAAAACAGGGATCCCGTGGCAATGGGGGAAGGGATCTGCGGCGATAGGGGGGAATAAGGCCGGGGTATGGCTGTGTGAGCCGCCAGCGCCAAGGAACGGATCAGCTCCTGTTGTTCTTGCCACAGAGATTGGCTCATTTCGGGTGGAAAGGTGATGCGAGGACAGCCCCGTCGTTGCCAAAGGCGCAGGATGTGTTCGACAGAGGTGGCCTTGTACCGGCCTTGGTAGAGAGATTCTAAGAGGGCCGCCGGGATCCACCGAGTTGGGAACACTTTGCTCCAGCGCTCCACCCAAACTTGGCCGGATTGCTGATCCAGTTCAAACCCATAGCGTTCCAGGAAGGTGGCGGGATCCATCGAACCATCATGACCCAACAAGACTCAAACCAGGGCTAACCCAGATAGGTCAACAAAAGTTTTTCTTCAGTTTTTTCTTCAGTGGATTTACCAAGAATATCCTCACTCAAGAATACCTCTATCTGCCTTCCATGAAGCTTCCATGAAGACTAAGGCGCCCATCTAAAACTAGGGTGCCCATCTAAAAATCTAAAACCAAAATAATAAGGAAATAATTAAGGAGTGAACCCTCAGGATCCCCCTTGCAGGGTAAACTCCGCCTCCAAGGCGCGATCACTCTCGGGAAACTGCGCCAGCAACCGTTGGAGAAAAGCCACATCTCCCGTCAGACTGTACAAACACATCAGCACATCTCCGGCATAGCGGCTACGCGGGAAGCGGGCCAGCAACTCATTTCCAGAATGGATCGCTTGTCGTGCGTACCAATCTTGCAGGGCCTTCGCTTGGAGAAAGTAGCGGTAGCTAGGGCTGCTGGGATCCGCATAGTCGGGCAGGGGAATATCAAATAAGCTGGCATCTTCTCCCACAGCGGCTGGAAAACCGGGTAGCTGTAGGGTAAACCGTGGCCCTGCAAGGTTTGAAAGGCATAGCTGCTGCGTACTGGATCGGCGGATCCCCCCCAACGGGCTAGCACCGGGTAGGTGAGCGGAAACCAGCGGTCGGTTGGGCCCGGGTCAAACTCGGCGCTGTCTCCATAACCGAAGTCAGAAAAAGCAGTGTGCCGATAGTTAATCAGATCCCGGTGCATTTGCAGCCGTAGCCGCTGCAGCAACGTGTAGCCCCCGATCCCCAATCCGGTTAGGATGCCGAAGGTTAGGGCCAAGGTTACCAGAGGACGAGAACGACCTGTCGCTGGGCTCCTGTGTCCAGGGACACTCTGGGGAGAAGCTAGATCTGGATCCATCTTTCACTCTCTGGGGTACTCTCGCCACAGTGCGACAGCACTTGGCGGTGATAGGAGATAGGAGATTAGCCGATCAGTTTCTCCAGCAGATCCATCTGGGGAATGCAGAGGATATCCCGATTGCGATCCCGTTGGATCAGCTCCTCCTGTTCCAGCTTGGAGAGGACACGGGTTACCGTTTCCCGAGCCAAACCACTCAAACTGCTCAACTCACGGTGGGGCAAATTGGGGATCTCCACCCCAGCCCGACTGACTCGCCCCCGGGATTCGGCCAAAAACAGCAATACATCGGCAACACGGGCAGTACTGTTGGCCTCTCGCAGTTGTAGGCGACGATTGATCTGGCGCAAACGACGGGACATCAACTGAGCCAGACGGATGCCAACCTGGGGATCCGAAGCCAAAAAAGCCAGAAAATGCTGGGCTGACAAACAACTGACCTTAGTGGCTGTTAAGGCCATAACATCGGTAGAACGAGGCACTTCATCCAAAGCGGCCATTTCGCCGAAGATTTCTCCAGGGCCGAGAATGGTCAGGGTAATCTCGCGGCCCTCCAGATCGTGGGTGCGAATTTTAACCCAACCTTCCAGGATGAAATAAACGGCATTACCCCAGTCATTTTGCAGCAAGATAGCCTGGTTCACCGGATGAGAGCGCAATGACATCTGGCTGGCTATCGGCTCCAGCACCTCAGGTGAAAATCCTTCAAACAGGAGCATTAACCGCAGATCGTCAGACGTTACATCACTCACCGTTGGTTCTCCCGCCTTAAGCAGCCTCTGAACTCATCACCCTGGAGCAGCCGAGTGGTTTACCCGAAAGCTCCACCTTCAACCGGGATCCCTGCAGAGAAAGCCCTGCTGCTACTCTCTAACTGCACCATCTAACACGGAAACAGCAAAATCCGCCTCGATCATTCACAATTCTCTTGACTTTGCACTGTTTGAGTGGCGACTGAAAGGGTTTTCAGTTGAGCTGGCCAATCCTGGCTGGTATCCACAGCAGTCACAAACGGTCGTTCCGATTCCGCAAAATCCTGCCAATGCACTTGCTGTTTGGAGAGCATATCGGCGGTGGCATCGGCAATATCTGGAGCATAGACCAGATCCCCAACCACCCAACTCGCCTGCGTTGACGAAACCGATTCCGCACGGGTTTGGCTGCTGGCCCGCCGTTGTAACCGTTCTTGGAGGATGGCTGTGGGAGCATAGCAGTGGAGGATGCGTAGCGGGATCCCCCGGATTTGGGCCTGGGCAATCGCCATTCCCCGCAGATCCTGGCGGTCAAACTTAGCGTCGAGAATGACGGTATAGCCCTCCTGCGCCAGCTCCGTTCCCAGTTGAACCAGGCGCTGATAGGTTTTGGCGGTCATCTCCGGCGTGTAGACCTGCGGCCCGCCCCGTTCCCGCAACGGGATCCCGGCCAAATGCTTGCGCACCGCATCGGAGCGGATGTGGATTGCCCCCTTTTGACGAGCCAGGTAGCGGGCCACGGTACTTTTGCCGGATCCCGATAACCCCGACATGATCAACAACTGCCCTTGTTTGGGGCAGGTATACTCCCAAGCCAGACGGTAATACTGGGCCGCCGTTTTGAAGGCTTCTGCCTTGATATCCTCCGCAGCCGTTGGATCATCCAGCAAAAAAGACGTCACCTTGGCCCGCACATACGCCTGTCGGTTTAGGTAAATTGGCAAAACCTTTAAGCCTTCCCAATCGCCCGTTTCTTCCAGGTAGGTATTCAGATAGGCATTCCCCAAATCGGGGCGGTGGCAGGCATCCAGATCCATCACCGCATAGGAGACATCGTACATGACATCCACAAAGCGGAAGGGCTCGTTAAACTCGATGCAATCGAAGAGAAAGAGTTTGCCTTCCCACAGGCAGATATTGCGCAGGTGCAGGTCACCGTGGCACTCCCGTATGCGGTCTTGATCCAGCCGTTGTTGAAACAGATCCCGTCGTTCGGCAAAAAACCGATCCGTATAGGCTTGGGTCTCTTGATATTGCTGGACGGTTTGGGGCCCACCGATGTAGCGTTGGGTTTGCCGGTAGTTTTCATCAAAGGCTTCCCGGATCCGTTCCGGCTGACCAAAGCTGCGGATGTAGTCGTTGGTCTCCGTTTGAGCATGGAAAGCTGCAACTACACGCCCCAGTTCTTCCATCAGGGCGGATGTCAGTTCTCCCCGGGCAAATAAGTTGCTCAGCAGGCTCTCCTGAGGGAATTGCCGCATTTTCAGAGCATATTCCACACAGTCTCCGGATCCCGGCAAGCCATTTAATTGAAAGTGACCGTTGGCTTGGGTAATGGGCAAGACCTCCAGGTAAAGGCCAGGGGCACCCCGCTGATTCATGCGCAGTTCTTCCTGACAAAAGTGTTGCCGTTGTTGGAGCGTGGTGAAATTCAAGAACCCAAAATCGAGAGGCTTCTTCACCTTGTAGGCATAGTCCCCCGTCAGAAGAATGTAGGAAATGTGGGTTTGAATCAGCTGAATAGGGGCCTGTACCGGATGAGGGTAAAAGGCGGGATCCAACATCGCTTGGATCAACGGCGGCAAACGGGCATCGGTCATGAAGGCACCCAGAACTCAGGGGACATCAACACGGGGGGCAGCAGCCTTTAGTCCGCAAACGGTAGCGCGGCCTCTTGGGGGGAAAGGCGGATAATGCTGATCCCTTGCTTGATCAGAGTATCCTGAGCGGCACCCGAAAGGGCGTAGGGCCAAACCAGATACTTGGTGTTGATATAGTCACGCCCCCGCTTGGCGAGGTTGACCTGTTCCGAGAGCATGCGCACATCCGGCCCTCGACTGATGATGGCTTCGGCCCGTCGAATGCGCTGCATCAGTTGGCTAAAGAGCTCCTGGGGTTGCTGCACAAACACGACAATGGCCAGATCGCAGGGGTTGTAATAGTTACCGATGCCACAGAGAAGCAGGGCTTCACTGGATAAAACGAGGGTTTCGTGCTCCCCCAGGGCCACCACCGGATAGAGGAAGGTGCGCACATCCTCCGGCTGCCAGTGGTTAAAAGAGTGGCTATCGACCTCCCCTCGCACCCAGGAGGACACAGACGGGAAAACCGCCTCGCTCAAGAGTCGATAGGCTTCTTGGGGTCGCCCCAACCAACACAGGGCATTTTCGTAGAAGCTCTCATTCTCCAGAAGGTGAGGGGTGAGGGGAGCAGCAGCCATAGGACCAGGGATCCTCCGAGAGGGGTCAGGGGGCAGGCTGGGTTAGCGCACCAGAGTTTTGTCCGCTAGGCAACGCTGGCGCGACCCGATCTGGCAGCCCCACCTCCGCCTGATTCAAGGGTAAACTCTGCTCCGGGCAGTGGTAAGGAGCATAGGCCAAGATGGCAGCCCCTGTAAACTGGGCGATCCCCTGCATTTGCGCCACCGACAGATTCGGAGTAGCCGCAAGAGCACTCAGGGTTTGGGAGATCCAGTCTTGGTGGGAGGTGCCTTCCCGACGGGCAGTACAGTAGCGTTCTCCAATCTGGGCTCCCTGAGCGTAGAGGGTTTCGTTGAGGGTCGCTCCCTGTTGACGGCCCCAAAAGTGGAGGGCAAGGCGGTAGTGCTGATGGGCTTGTTCTGCCGTCAGGGTTTGCTGAAGGGATCCCGTGCTGGCCCAACTTGGGGGAGAAGCACAGGTTAACAGACCCAAGGCCATCACCACTACACCGATAGAACTCATGTCCAAGAGTGGGAACAACTTGCCGGCTTGTTTCGTCATTGATTTAATGACCCTCACAACGGCCCCACCCTAAACACAGCCACTCGCTGCTAGGGGATTCGTTAAACTTAGGTTCAGAGTTGTGTGAAGAAGCTGTAACCTATGCCCGAAGACCGTTCTGGCTCCGAATATGCCAGCGATAGGGTTCTGAACGGGGATCCAGAGCAAAAGTCCTATCTGCGCTCCGCCCAGCCCATGCGTGCCCTTCCAACAGGGGTGCGCGGCAGCAGCGACTTGCCTCGCCAGGCTTTAGTAAACCCGCTTTTATCGCCACTCAGAAGGCTGCTGCTGTGGGGGAACACGGCCTATTGGGAGGCGGCGGGGCTGATCCTGCTTGGGCTCCTGTTGGTGGTTTACCGCTGGCGGGGCACCCTGTTAATGCTGATCAATCCCAACTACGTGAACGTGGCGCTGTTGGCAGGGCTATGCCTGCTGGGACTGGGGATGGGTCGTTGGCGGGGCGCCAAAGCTGCCATGCCCGAAACCCATTCCTCGTTGCTGGGGCCAAGGCTAGGGGCAGGGTTATTGCTTTTGACAGCCCTTTTGGGATTCTGGATCGAGCCCCAGCCTCTTTCTAGCCAGACGGCCCTGAACCGGGGGGTATCCCCCTATCTGGGGGTGTCCCGCAGCCAGCCGCAAGCGTTTCGCCCCAAGATCGATCCCCGCCAGCGCACCTTGTTGGATTGGGTGCGCACCTTGGATGTCTATCCGGATCCCTACAACTATGTGGATCAGCCGGTGCAGGTGCAGGGGTTTGTCATTCCCGACGAACGACCGGATCATTTCGTCATTGCCCGCTTTTTGGTCAGTTGTTGCGCTGCCGATGCCTACCCTGTGGGTCTGCCGGTGCTGTGGCCAGGGGCTGAAGATCTCGCCACCGACAGTTGGTTGCGCCTGGAAGGGAGAATGGCGATAGAGCAACGGAATGGCACATCACAGCTGGTGATTGTGGCGGAGCGGATTGAGCCGCTGCCGGTGCCGGTGAATCCCTACGCAGATGAGTGAGTCCAGAATAGACATGAACCGGATCCCTGCCTCAAGCTCTCTCTGGCCCGCCCATTGGTTTTCCCAACCGCTGGATCGCTGGGTTGCAGGCATTACCTTTGGCAGTCTGATGGTTGGGATCATCCTGTTTTTGCTGGGCAACCATACGGCTCCCTACGTGCGGGATTTTAACTGGCAACAGCAACGGGTGGGATCCCGTGATTTGCAAATGGTGCTCACCTTCAACCGCCCGATGGATCCCGACAGTGTTGAGGCCCACCTGCAGATCCAGCCCCCCTTGCCGGGGCGGATGCGCAAATTGGGACGCCGCTTCTTTTGGACGTTGACGGAACCTGCCCCCTACGGCCAAACCTACCGGGTGCAGTTGCAAGCGGCTCAAGATGAACGGGGCCAGCCGATGTCCCGTCCGTTTGAGGGAGAATTTCGCACCCCGGATCGGCAGTTGCTGGGAATTGGCACGGAGCCACCCCAGGCAGGGCGACTGTTTTTGTTCAACCTAGAAACCCACTCCACGACGCTGCTCACCCCAGCCGGGATGAAAGTAACACAAATGCAGCCCAGTGCTGATGGCCGGTATGTCTACTATTTTGCGACGGAAACAGGGATTCAACACCAGGATCTGTATCGCCTTAACCTGGAGGATCAGACCGCGGAGTTGCTGCTAGACCATCAAGGCTACCAAAATTTGCGCTTCCAAGTTTCGCCAACCGGAGAACTGGTGGTCGCAGAACGGATGCCCCTGCAACGGGATCCCTCTGGTTTGGTGGAAACGCAACTGTGGATCCAAGAAACTCACCGGGATCCGTTTCAGCGCTTGGATCTGGATACAGCTGTGGGGGGAGACTTCTTAATCAGCCCAGACGAGAGCAGTCTCTTGATCTCTCAGGGACGTGGGGTGGGGATCGTCCCTTTGCATCCGCGGGCAGCGGCAGAGAGTTTCCTGGCCCAGTTTGGCCAAACCTTGGCGATTCGACCGGATGGAGCCTTCGGGGCGCTGCTGCGCTTCAACCCCGACTATACCCGTAGCCTTTGGATCGTCAGCAACACCGGCAATAGCCAAGAGATTTGGGTGGCAGAAGGCTCGATTGGGGTGGGGGCATTCTCCACGACAGCGCCTGTATTTTACGGCCTGGTGAATGAGATCGACCCAGAGACCTATACCGAGTCCCCGCGGCTATTGGCAATCGATTGGGAAGAGGGCCGCCAGACAGAGGTGGTTCGGGCAGAGTATCCGATTGGCTTGGATTTCAGCCTTGCCCCGGATGGGCGCACCTTGGCCTATACCCTACTGGAACCTTTTCAGGGGTTGCCGGATCCCTTGGCCCCCCTCAGCCGTACTGGGCAGGCGATTGCCAGTTCGCAAGTATGGTTGTTGGATGTGGAAGATGGACTACCGATTCCCAGCAGCCGTCGTCGCCTGCCTCTGGGCAGTAGCATGCTGGCTTGGATCCCGTAGGGAAACAGGGGTAACCCCCGGTTGGGAATGGGGGCAAACCTGCCTAGAATCGAAGCAGTGTGTTCGAGGGAAGTCACAATGCAGGTGATTGACGGGCAGGGGCGACTTTTTGGCAGGGTGAGCCTACTGGATCTGGGGGCGCTGGTGATTGTGGTAGTGGCGATTGCGGCCGTTCTGTTTTTCCCGGGTCGGCAGGCGGGCAGCGTGGTGCAGGTGGGCGGGGGATCCCCTGTACCGGTGGAAGTGGACATGATCGTGCGCGGGATCAGCAGCCGTTCCATGGAACCTTTTCAGGCTGGGCATAAAGCCGATTTGATCATCCGTAACCAGCCCTATGGTCAGGTGGAAGTGGTGCGGGTAGAGAATGTCAGCCGGACCGTGCCGATGGTCTTCCCGGATGGTCGCGTCCAGAATTTGCCGGATCCAGAAGCCTATCGCCTCGATTTGGTCTTGACCTTGCGAGGGCGCGGCCAGCGTACCGACAGTGGCATCGTTTTGGGCAACAACCGCGTCAAAATCGGTGTTCCGCTGGAGTTAGAAACCTTTGACTACAACCTGCGCGGCACCGTCATGGAGGTACGGCTGCTGCAATCTTAGGGATCCCTTTCGGTGTGAAACGCGATGCAGCTACAGGAGATCGCCCAAAAGCTGGGATGCACCTATGAAGGGGATCCCCATCTGGAGATCCACGGGGTGGCCAGCTTGGCCGAGGCTCAGGTAGGGGAGTTGAGCTTTGTGAGCGAGGCCCGTTACCTGCCCCTGTTGGAGCAAACCCAAGCCAGTGCCGTAATTGTGGCAGAATCCACCCCTTTGCCACGCCCGCTCCCCTGTCTGCGGGGCCGGGATCCGCGGCTGTTGTTTGCCCAAGCGATCGAGCTGTTCTACCAACCCTATCGGGCTCCGGCTGGGATCCATCCCACAGCCGTGATCGATGAGAGTGTGCAACTGGGGGAAGGGGTGGCGATTGGGGCGAACGTGGTGGTGATGGCGGGGGCAAAGATTGGCGACCATACGCAAATTCATGCCAACGTGACGATTTACCCGCAGGTGCAGATTGGATCCCGTTGTCAACTGTTCGCCAACTGCGTCATTCACGAGCGCACGGAAATTGGGGATGACTGCCTGATTCACAGTGGGGCCGTCATTGGGGACGATGGCTTCGGTCATATTCCTCTGGCGGATGGCTCTTGGCGACGGATGTTACAGGCAGGACGGGTGGTGCTGGAAGACGGTGTGGATGTGGGCAGCAACACCACCATTGACCGGGCGGCGGTGGGGGAAACCCGCATTGGCCGAGGCAGCAAAATCGACAACCTGGTGCAAATTGGCCATGGGGTCAAGACCGGCCCTGACTGTGTGATCATCGCGCAGGTGGGCCTTGCCGGGGGTACGAAGCTGGGTCACCATGTCATTTTGGCGGGACAATCCGGCTTGGCAGGGCATCTCGAGATTGGGGATGGAGTGCGGGTTGCGGCCCAGACGGGTGTCACCAGTGATATTCCGGCGGGGCAAACGGTGGCCGGTTATCCCCATCAGCCGGTATCCGAATGGCGAAAAAGCATGGCGGCCCTGCGGCACCTGCCGGATTTGCAACGCAGCTTACGCAAATTGCAAGCCCGTGTGGCGGAACTGGAAGATCGGTTGGGCCTTGACCGGGACCTTAAGCAGGATCCCTAATGCTACGCGACACGCGACTGCGGGGCATTCAAGGGCTGTAACCCAACTCACCGTCTCGAACCCCTTCCTCGCGCATAAGGGCTTTTGAACCCGGGTCTGCTCCCTCAGCTGAAAATGAGGCCACTCTGACCCATCCGCTCAAGTTTTTTGTAAAGTGACGGCAGGTGAGCCGGATCCCGCGCGGTGGAAACTCAGTGGGCTGCGGTGTCAGGGCGGTGTGAGATCTCAGAGTCAACCATGCGAAGCACGACTATTGCCAAATCTGCCATGCAACGGGTGAAGTCCATGATGCAAAAATCCCTGCGTTCCGTCCCTGCTTCCCCTCGCCGTAAATCCCTGATCCCATCCGTAGGACGGAGTCTTGTCAAATGGGGAAGCCTGCTGGCTCTGCCCCTGATATTCTCAGCTTTGCCCAGTTGGGCCTTAACGTTGGTGGCACGCCCGGATCTGCGCACCCTAAAACGAGCGGAAGTGATTCGGGTGGTTAACTACAACACCCTACTTGTCCAGATCGAGGGGGATTTGACTTTGCGGTTGGTGCAACTGATCGGGATTGATCCTTTGCCGGACCAGATTAACCCCAACTGGACGGAGTTGCGGGAAGAAACCCCTCTGGCTGTCTACAATGCCGGTCAATACTTGCAGACTTCTTTGCTGGGTCGTGAGGTGTTTTTGGAGTTGGATCCGGCCTTAGCCCCTGCCCCAACACTGCCCGCCTACGTTTGGCAAGCCAATACCCTCATCAATCAGGAAATGTTGTTTTTGGGGCATGGCCGGTTGTCGCCCCAAACCGATGGCCTAAAGTACGGCACCATCCTCTCCGAAGCGGCCAGCGCAGGAGAAAGACAAGGGCGCGGCTACTGGACAACCTATGGCCCTCGCTAGGGTTAAGCTCAAAGTACAAAGCTAGGATCGCTGGCGTGCCCGTGAGCCAAGTCCTCAACAACAGGCTGAAACAACTCCCCAGTTCTGACTGGGATCCCTTACATCGGGGGTTTCGGGAGCATTTGCTTTCTCTAAACTTTCTCTAAATGAGACCCTCCTCATTTCCCCTGGGGAGCGATTCCATCAGCTGGGATCCCTAAGGGCCTGTGTCGGGCCAGGGGTACAGTTAACCCAAGGCTTCCGATTTGTGGAGCTGCAAGTCCCTGTCTATTTTACGAGTTGACCGGGGCAATTGGCGCTCAAATGCGGCTCTTCATGTGGACATCCCATCTCTTCAAAAATGGCTTCCGATGGGGTTTTTTTCTGTTTTGGCCGTTCGGATATCGAGCAAACGCTGGAGCTAGACTATCAGGGCAGCATCGAGCAGTTTTCTCAGCTAAAGGAGCAGGAGCCCCGCGCTCTGCCGTAGGCATAGCATCGGGAGGAATGCGAGTCTGGCACAGGAACGGAGCCGGACAAGAATCTAACGTGCTCCGGTAGAACGAACATACAGGCAGCCCTGTTCTGATGAGATACAATAGGACTATGAACCAAGTCCTGACTATCTCCTGTAAGCTGAAGGTGTCCTAGTCGCAAGCCACAAAACTAGATGCGACATTGGATGCTTTTGGGCAAGCGCTGAACTGGGTGAACCAGAACACGCCAGAGAAGATAGCCAACGCGGTCAAGCTGCAATCCCTTTGCTATTACGAGATTCGTGCTCGTTTTGGCTTGTCGAGCAACTTGGCTCAACAGGTGTGCCGTCGAGTTGCAGGGTCTCGCACAGCTGCTAAGCGCAAGAACCGTCCGGTCAAAGGGTTCAAAGCTAGCTTTGTAACCTACGACGCTCGGATTTTCTCGTTTCGGGAGAAGGACTGGACGGTTTCGCTCACTACCGTTGAGGGTCGTGAGCGGTTTGGGCTGGCCATCGGCAACTACCAAAGAGGAATGCTGGCCGGTTCTCACCCCAAGTCCGCAACCCTGGTCAAACGGCGAGACGGCTCCTACTACATCCAGGTTTGCTTGGAGTCCAAGCCACCCGAGCCGCAAGGCGGGGATAAGGTTTTGGGGGTGGATTTGGGGCGGACGGATATTGCTCACACACAGTGCTCCGCACCGCTAACGCGAACGGAGGGACAGCACTGGAATGGAAAGGACATAACTAAGGTTCGTGACCACTTTGCCGACTTGAGAGCCAAGCTCCAGCACAAGGCTAGTAAGGGCACACGCAGTTCTAGGCGGCGATGCCGTCAACTGCTGCAACAGCTGTCTGGCCGTGAGCGTCGGTTCCAAAGTTGGGTCAACCACAACGTTTCCAAACGCATCGTTGAAGCCGCCGAAGCCCTTTCTGCCAGCATTGCACTGGAAGATTTGACAGGGATCCGGGAACGGACGAATCAACAGCCTCGCAACAAGACCGAGCGCAGACGCAGTAACAGTTGGGCGTTCCACCAGTTGAGGTTGTTTATCGTCCTCCGGACGACCCGGAGGGTCATCGGCTACAAGGCGTTGCGGTCTGGGGTCAGGGTTGTGTTTGTGGATCCTAGATACACCAGCCAAACCTGCCACTGCTGCCTGCACATTCATCCTGATCCCGGCCAGTCGTATCGGAGTGGTAAGCAGTTCCAGTGTGGGCATTGTGGTTGGCATGGGGATGCGGACTTTAACGGTGCCAAGAATATTCGTGCTCCGCACCGCTGGCGCGACCAAGCAATCGGGGCGCTCGTAAACCGCCCTGGAGGTTCCTGGTTATTTTGCCAGATAACTGGAGGGCTACTGAAAGCCCGCGCTCTACCCGCTAGGGTGTTCGCCTAGCGTGCCGTAGGCATAGCGTCGGGTAGTTTACGGACTCTTGCTTATCTATGATGATCTGATACGGGTTCTCAGGGGCGGGCTAAGCTGGGTTGTCGAAACATATTGCTAAGACCAGACCAATTAATCTACGAACCATAGGCTGTTGTGTCGCTTGGAGAGTTGCCAGGGATCCCGCAGTGGTTTTTGGAGTTCCCTATGGCGGATGAATTGCCGTTTACTTTGGATCAGTTACTCATTGTGCGGGCGATTGCTCAGCAGGGCAGTTTTCGCCGTGCTGCCGATAGTTTGTTTGTCTCCCAGCCTGCCGTCAGTCTGCAGATCCAAAACCTGGAGCGACAGTTGGGGGTTGTGCTGTTTGACCGGGGCGGGCGCAAAGTGCAGTTGACGGATGCAGGGCAAATTCTGGTGCAGTATGGCGAGCGCATTCTCAAGTTGTGTCGGGAAACCACCCAAGCCCTGGCGGATCTACAGGATATGCGGCGGGGGCACCTGGTTTTGGGGGCCAGCCAAACGGTAGGTACCTATGTGATGCCTTCTTTGATTGCTCAGTATCACCGCAGCTATCCCCACATTTCGGTGCAATTGTTGGTGCAATCCACCCGGCGGATTGCCCAGAAGCTGGCGGAAGGGCAATTGGATGTGGCAATTGTCGGGGGTGAGATCCCGTTTGATTTGCAAAAAAACCTGAAGGTGACTGCCCTGGCGGAGGATGAATATGTCTTGGTTAGTTCCCCTAGTTCGGCCATCCATTCCCTCTCCATTGCGGATCTATTGACTTTACCGTTTATCACCCTGGATCCCCACTCTTCCACTCGCCAGACCATTGACCGGGTGTTGGATCGTCACGGTATCAATCCTTCTGAACTGGATGTGCAACTGGAACTCAGCTCCATCGAAGCGATCAAAAATGCTGTGCAGGCGGGCTTGGGGGTGGCCTTTTTGTCGGTGGTGGCAGTGGGATCCGATCTGGAACAGGGGCGGCTGCAGAAGCTGTCGGTAGAAGGGTTACAGGTGCGGCGTACCCTTTGGTTGGCCTTTAACCCGGAGCGGTACCAATCGCAGGCGGCCACTGGGTTCCGGCAGGGGCTACTGACGCGTCAAGACTGGCTGAAAACGCCTCCTCCCCATTTGCAGTTGATCTGAAGTTGATCTGAAGAAGAGATGGCTAATCGCATAAACAGGGCTGAGCACTCGGCAAGAGCAATGCAAGAGTTGATGGAACGGCTGCCTCTAGCACGGCGCCTAGCGGAGTTACGAGCTGATATTCAAGGGATCCCGCTGCAGCGGGTGAAACTGGATGGATTGAACATTCCAGGTGCAGAGTCCTGCTGGGCGGCTTACCGAGAGTGGGGATCCGGGATGCCGGTGCTATTTCTGCACGGCTTTATGGCTACCCATGCCAACTGGTGGCCAATCATGCAACGGTTGGGATCCGATTACCGTTGTATTGCCCTGGATTTGTTGGGGTTTGGTCAGTCGAGCCAACCGGCTTTGCGCTACGACATTGCTGCAGAAGTGGAGTTTGTGCGGGGTTTTGTGCAGGCGTTGGGCTTATCCTCGCTGGTGCTGGTGGGCCATTCCTTTGGGGGATGGGTGGGGGCGGCCTATGGGGTGCGCTACCCATTACAGGGATTGGTTTTGTTGGCTCCTGCCGGGATCCGCGACGATAGCTTTGTGGGGCGGTATAACCATTTGCGGCCTTTGCTGTGGGAAACCCCTTGGGTGGATAGACTTTTGCAGGCGGCTATCCCTCTGGCCCGCTGGTGGCATCAGGAGGATCGACTGGCTCAAATCCTCTGGTTACGGGGATCCCTGCGCCAGCAGCCAGTCGCTCGACAATTTCTGTTGCACCGTCTGCGTCCGGAAGATGCCGTCGATACCGTTGAAAATCAGATCCATCGCATTCAAGCCCCAACACTGGTGATTGCGGCGGAAGAGGATGACACGATTCCCCTCTGGCACTGCCAAACCTATGCGGAGCGGATCCCTGAGGCGCAGCTCAAAATCCTGCCTGCAGCCAGTCATGCCATCCCTGCCTTTCATGCTGAGTCAGTTTTACCTTTGATTCAAGAGTTCCTGACCTCGATCTCAACCTCGATTTCAACAACGAACGCTATCAAGAAGACAACAGCGAGATATCAACAACAAAGTCAGCAACCTAAAGGGGGCTTGCCTCTTCCCTCTTTCTCAGAGTGAATTGCTCCAGATCACACAACTCTGTTTCCCCCTTCAGCAGCAAATCCCGCGTAATGGCAGCAGTAATGGGAGCCAGCAACACCCCATTGCGATAATGGCCTGTTGCCAAGCAGAGATTGGTATAACCTGGAGCAAACCCCAGAATGGGGGCCCTTTGGCCTGCAGGTCGGGGACGTTGGCCTGCCCAGTGCTCCATGAGGGTGGCTTCTGCTAGAGCTGGACAAAGCGCAATGGCACGAGCCAGCACATCCTGTAACGCCAGCAGCGTTGGCTGAGGCTGCGGGGCATGGAACTCCACCGTTGCCCCTACCCACAGGGATCCATCCCCCAAGGGCACCAAATGCAAATCTTCATCGGTGATCACCGGCCCCAGCAAGAGGTTGGGAGCTTTGATTCGCAGCGCTTGTCCTTTCACGGCTTGTAGGGGTACCCGCAGACCCAGCTCATCCGCCAGCGGTGAACTCCCCAACCCGGCAGCGAGAACCACCTGCCCAGCCGAGAGGGTGAGATCTGGGGTGTAGACAACGTGGACACGAAAGGGGGGATCCGGACTGCGCTTAAACCGCTGTACAGGCTGATGAAAGAAGAAGCGGGCCCCCTGTCGTTGGGCGGCCTCGAACAGGGCCTGGGTCAGGAGCTTGGGTTGGATTTGCCGATCCTGAGGGGAGAAAATCGCCCCAACCCGATCCGTTCGCAACCCTGGCTGCAGGGATCCCACCTCGGAAGGGCTTAACAGGTGCAGGGGATAGCCAGCCGCCTGACGGGCCAGAAGCGTGGCCTGCCAAGTCTCCGCTTCTCCCTCCTTGAGCAACTGCAGCAGGCCCCGTCGATTCACCGGCAAGCTGCGGCCCAGATCTGCCTCCAATCGGGCAATTAAGGGATCAAACCGCTCCAGGCTTTTGAGACGCAAATTCACCACATCCCCACTGGGCTGCTGGCTAGAGATTCCCACCAATACCCCTAGGGCTGCTCCCGTAGAGCCTGCCGCCGGATCCCCGGCATCTATTCCAATGACCGATAGGCCAGCAACAGCCAGCTCATAGGCAATGGCACAACCCACTACCCCGCAGCCAATCACCACCACATCACAGTTCAAAGGCGGCATCCCTAACGCAGGCGCTTTTCGTAGTGATACTCCACCGAGTTGCTGCGGTCATAGAGCTTGCGGGTTTCGGGCAGCCGTGCGTAGCCTAGCCGTTCATAGACTCGATGGGCTGTGGTGAAGCGGGTATCTGTCCAGAGATGGACGTACTTTGCCTGCTGGTGTCGGGCTTCTGCTTCCACCTGTTCAATGAGCCGCCGCCCCAAACCCTTGCCACGCACCCTTGGGAGGGTGTAAAGCTTTTTTAATTCCATTCGCTCTGGCGTTTCGGTGGGAACCATCCCCACACACCCCACCACCTGCTCCTCCTGTTGTGCCACCCACAGGGAGCCTCCGAGATGGGCAAAAGCGGTGGCTGGCTGAAGCAACTCGGGAACTTCCTCTAGATCCAACACACAACCCGGATATTCGGCAAAGACCACTTCTAAGATGTGGAGCAAAGCAGCACTATCGGAGTTTTCCACCGGGCGAATCTCAATCTGCATTCAGGACAAGCAGTAAATCCTATCTGATTGTAGTCAGGCATATCCCTGTTATAGACAAGCCTGATTGGGATCACAGACTGACCGATATCACTGCCCCACCCCACTCCCATCGAGTCCAATAGGGACAGTTGAATTCCACCACGACCATGTCTATCCGCCTGATTGTCGAATCTGCTCTACAGCGAGCCTACTTGACCCGTGAGCAAGAATCCCAAATCAACCACCTGCTCTGGCAGCAACTTTACAGTGAACTCGACCTAGATGCCATCGATCAGCTGACGCTCGCCTTGCTCGAGGGGCAGGTACAGGCTGAACCGCGCATCGTCAGCTACGCTGCCTAAGGGTTTCTACTTAGGTCATTTCTTGGAGGTTGTTGCAGAAAAATACGCCAAATCGCTTAGATCAACATCCGTACAACCGCCAAGGCCAAAGGATACCCCAAATTCCATACTGAAAATACAGTTCCCGGTTGGGGCGGATCTCCACATGGAAAGTATGCAGGCTATTATCGACGAAGTCTTTCAAACACGGGTGTTGACTCACCGGCAGCAGCGGCATCTGGATATCCTGTTGATGCGCCAGCAATATAGCAGTACGGAGTTGCAGAAGTTAAAACAATTGCGACAAGCCCTAGCGGAAGGTCACGTGGTCTCTGGCTCCGATAGTTTGGTTCTGATGAGCGAATCCGCCTAGTTGACACTCCGCCAGACCCAACATTGGCAGCTCACGGCAGTCAAAACTGTGGGATCCAACCCCGGAAGGGGCGGGGGAGTGCTGTACAACTGAGGCAGTGGATACATTTTTGGCTCAACCCATGAAACCCTTTGCTCTGCCGGATCCCTGGGGCATCTATTCTGTCTGGCGTCGTCATGCGGAGGTTTATCGCAAAACCTGGCTGGTGAACTTCTTACCCCCAGTTACCGAGCCTTTGGTCTATCTGCTGGCGTTTGGATTTGGCCTCACTCCTTTGGTCGGGGAGCTGGTGTACTTGGGGCAGCCCGCCACGTATCTACAATTTATTGCGCCGGGCATGATCGCGGTGGCCATCCTTTTCCAGGCTTTTTTTGAAGGGGCCTACGGCAGCTTCATTCGCCTCAACTATCAGCGTACCTGGCATGCTCTCCTCACCGCTCCCCTCAGCTACACTCAGGTGTTTCTGGGGGATTGGTTTTGGGCGGCTACCCGTGGTTTTATTTCTGGCATGGTCACGGGGTTGGTGACGGTGGTGGTTGGCCTTTACCCCCTGCAGGGGTTGTTGGGATCCCTGCCGATTTTGGCCTTGGGCAGCTTGGTGTTCGCCGCGATGGGGTTGCTGACAGCCGGACTGGTGGTGACAGTGGATCAGGTGAACGTGCCGATCTTTACCCTGGTGGTGCCAATGTTTGTGTTGTGTGGCACCTATTTCCCGCGGGATAACCTGCCGGTTGCCCTGAACTGGGTAGCCAGCTTTTTACCTCTCTCCAGTTTGGTGGATCTGGTGCGTTGGCCACTGGGGTTGCCGAATCTGTGGCTGCTGGAATTGGCTTGGATGATCCTGTTGATGATGGGGGTGGGGGCTTTGGCCCACCGGCAGTTGGCTCGGCGCTTGTTTAGCTGAGTGCATCCGCATCCCTTCCCCCAAAAGTCCGCAATGGCCAGTATCAGCTCACACAACCGCGGGTTCGTCCCTTTTTGTAATGTGGGAAATGCTTTTGCCAAAGAATCCCGATCCGCAATGTCCTTAATCTCATCTCTGCACCCTGTCCACTCTCAACAGCAAGGGATCCCCTGTCTGGACTTGACGCCTTTTCGGGAGGGTACAGATCCGTTGGGGGTAGCCAAGGCGTTTGGGGCCGCCCTAGAGCAGGTGGGATTTGTGATCGTTACAGGGCACGGGATCCCGGAAGCCCTCATTCAAACTGCCTATGAAAGCGTGCTGGCTTTTTATGATCTGCCCCTAGAACAGAAAATGCAGGCAGCGATTCCAGATCGAGTGAAAAATCGGGGGTATCTGCCAATTGGTATTGAAAGTGTGGCTGCTACCCGTGGAGCCGAAGTTCCCTACGATCTCTGCGAAGCCTTGGTGTTTAACGACCTGTTTCGGGAAGATCCGCAACGGCCTCAGGCAGGATTGGATCCCGATTCTGGCAACCTTTGGCCCACTCATCCAGCGGGACTGCGGGCCGCCTTGCTCGCCTACGATGCAGCGTTACTGCGGCTTACTGAAACCTTAATGCGCATCAGCGCCCTGGCCTTAGACTTACCAGAAACCTATTTTCTACCCTTTATGGAAGGGAAAGGGGGAGTCCTGCGGGCTGTGCATTATCCCGAACAAGAAGTGGAACCGCTTCCAGGGCAGTTGCGCTACGGCGCTCACTCTGACTACGGCGGCTTTACCCTTCTGCGGCAAGATGGGGCGCCCGGTGGGCTACAGGTGTACTCCAAGTCCGAGGAGTGGATTGACGTGCAGGCCGTTCCCAACTCGTTTGTCATCAACGTTGGCGATTTGTTGGCCCGTTGGACGAACGACCGTTGGCGCTCTACCTTACATCGGGTGGTGAACCCACCCAGAGAAGCTTTTGGCTCCAGCCGCCGTCTATCCTTGGTTTACTTTACGGCCCCCCGCGATGATGCTTGGATCGAGTGTTTGCCCACTTGCCAAGATGAGAACCATCCCCCTCGTTATGCCCCTGTACAAGCCGGGGAGTATATCCGCTCTAAGTTGGATGTCTCGATGATTGGGGAGACAGGGCAGTAAGAAATCGGGCAAAACAAGTCTTTGACTCAGCTACTAAAACCTGCTCAGAAAGCAGGCTTCCGGTGATTTGCTATCTCTACCTATCGGAGCAAAAGGATTTGAACCTCTGTAAGGTTTTCGGAACGTCTCTCCCACGGCCAGACGTACACTCGCATTAAAATTTCCCTTACAGCCCTTTGCGCCAAGAGCACGCTAGCGCGACCGCTAGTCACCTAGCACGGGGGAATCCCCGGAGCCCTTTCAAAATGGGGTAAGGACACAACAGTTGTTGTAGTAAACCCGCGAAGGGGCTGTAACTTGATTAATCTAAAGCTTCCATATTAACAATTCTGAATACACCGGAAGCAGGATCTTTCTCCAATAGAATTCCAATTCTGCCATCTGTTCCCAGTGGAAACCTTGATATATCAACAGGAATGGCAAAGATCTCAAGATTGATAAACGCCATAATAACCAAATAAATCAAATTTCCTTCAACAATATCAGGCTCTGTACAAATCTCTATCTCCAGATTTGGATAAATAAAGAAGGGTAGTTGATCAAACACTCTACCAAAGTAATTGACAAGATCTTTCTTATTCTTGTTCACAAAAGACGAGCTGTAGTAACGATTTGAAATAAGATGACTTAAAGTTCTTTCATTCTTGTTATCAAAAGCCTTTTTGAAACTGAGGAAAAATCTCAGGAGGTTTCCTTCCAATCCTTCTGGATATTTATGTCTACCCTCCGCTCTCTCATAAAGTTCTGATAGAGTAGAAACGGCAATCCCAGCAATTGACATAAATTCTCCTCCTTTCACCTTAGATTTTTCCAATCTAGTTTCTGCTCAAGCAATCTTTGCAAGTGTGGAAGATAGGATGTATAACCATGCCCTAATGAGCCAATCAAATGTGTTGCATTGAGATTTTCAATCTTTGGATGAAACTCCTTTATCGGCTTAATACCACATGGACTTCTATTCAGTGAGGCAGTCTTAAAAAGAAAGTTAAGCACTAAATCTTCTTCATTATAGATATTGACTAATTTCCCACTTAGTTTTTCTACATGTTCGCTCCAGTTCTTACTTGCTCCTCTCCTGACAGCACCACCCAAAAGTACAATATCCTTGAGTCGTCTGTCATGATGAGGCCAAGCCTGCATCGTGTAGTAAGCAATTCTTGCACCCAAGGAAAAACCAATGATGGTTATCTTTTTCTCAGGCAGCACTGATAACATTGGATAGGTATATTTCAAACCAACCGTCTTTGCCTTCTTCTCATGGGCTTCCCAATGTAGAAGTAATCCAACACCCAGTAGGGATGTTGACATCACAAAATTCATGGGGTTAGAAGCATCCCACCAAAGGTGGTACAGTGAGCCTCTCCAACCCGCTTTTCTCACAGCTCTCCAGAACAAGTGATTATCTTGAGGTTGTATTTCATTTTCAGTTAGAAAACCATTAACAAAAATTAGAGCTTCGTCTTGATCTATCTTAGGTTGGACAGGCTGCAAATAAGGCTCATCGAAATTTTCAAACAGAGAAAAATCAGGGATTAATTCTCCGACAGATTGAATGATGTCTGCTGTACGACTAATATTTTTCGCAAACTTGATTCCCCGATAAGCAGATTTGCCTAATATCTTGCTGATCTTCCAAATCATTGCTCATCTCAGTCAGTTTCCTGCATTTTAATGATATCTGTTGAAAAGTTCATCAGCAAAATAGCTGAATTCTATTCAAAGATCTAGGCGAAGCAACTTACCTTCTCCCTCAAACACTCAAGAAAGGTCAATAGACGAAAATCTATGAATCTTAAGCAAAAACCAAAGGAATTCTTATTCTGACAGAACTGCCAGAAGACAAGGACTCCCGAGCTGCTGGTGGCGGGATGGAGTAGGGTAGGGGTTGGTGTTGGGCAGCCCTAAATCATCAGCGTGTTGACCAGCAAGGCTTTCAGGACTACGTTTACCTAAGCCCACCCACTCACTTAACTCTAGAGGGCTTCCAGCCTTAAGTGGTGGTTTGGGGAGGGTTTTAGGGAGACCCTGAGGCCAAAATCGTCACCTTCACGGGGCTAAACCAGCCCTCCCAGAAGGAGGAAGAAGCTGCTGAAACCGTCTCAGAAAGCAGGCTTCCGGTGATTTGCTATCTCTACCTATCGGAGCGAAAGGATTTGAACCTTCGACCCCCACTACCCCAAAGTGGTGCGCTACCAAGCTGCGCTACGCCCCGATGCACTTAACAAGAGAAAACTCTAGAAGTGCTTCGCTAGTCTAGCACCAGATCCCAACAGGCGTTAACCCCAAATTGCGGGATCCCGTGAGAGACATGCTAGCTTAGTTAAGCTGTTAAAAAATCACACGCCTGAACCATCGGGTGTCCTTAACCGGGATCCGTTCGGGCGGAGGCCAACCCGCAGGAGATCACACATTCATGAGCGTAGTCAGTTTGCCTCAGCTATTGGAGGCAGGGGTTCATTTTGGCCACAAAGCCAGCCGTTGGAACCCGAAGATGCGGCCCTACATCTTTACAGAACGGAACGGCATCCACATCATTGATTTGGTGCAGACAGCCCGTTACCTCAACGAAGCCTACGAATATGTGCGGGATGCTGCCGACAAAGGGTGGCGGTTCCTGTTCATTGGCACCAAACGGCAAGCCGCTGGGATCATTGCCCAAGAAGCCCGCCGCTGCGGTAGTTATTTTGTCAACCAACGCTGGTTGGGAGGTATGCTCACCAACTGGGCCACCATCAGAACCCGCATCGACCGCCTCAAAGAAATCGAGGAAATGCAGAGCAGCGGCATGATGGATCGCTTGCCGAAACAGGAATCTGCTCGGCTAAAGCGGGAATTGGTCAAATTGGAGAAATACCTGGGTGGCATCAAAACCATGCGCAAGCTCCCGGATGCCGTGATCATCGTGGATCAACGGCGGGAAGCCAATGCCATCCAGGAGTGTATCAAACTCAATATCCCGATCATCTCTCTATTGGACACCAACTGTGACCCGGATCTCAGCGATGTGTTCATTCCGTCCAATGACGATGCCATTCGTGCCATCAAGCTGATCGTGGGTAAGTTGGCCGATGCCATCTACGAAGGGCGGCACGGACAGCTCGACATCAGCGAAGAGGATGAGTTCGACTACGAAGGTGCCATGGATCTCGATGAGGATGGTCTGGATGACCTGGACGAAGATGAAGAGGGAGACTCAGACGAGACAGAGTAAGCCCTAGATGCTACTGGGCAGGGATCCCTGCTACCAACTGTGGATATCCCTGCCTGCTCCCTACCCAGAAGCCTGTATCCTTGACATATAGGTTCACAATTTACCCCTGAGCTTGACCTCTGATCCGGCCACACTTTTTTTGTCACCCCTTGTTTGTACGATGTGAGACTTGAGGAACCCTCATGAGTATTGATGCCAAATTGGTCAAAGAACTGCGCGAGAAGACAGGCGCAGGCATGATGGATTGCAAAAAAGCCCTCGTGGAAACGGATGGCGACATGGAAAAAGCCATCACTTGGCTGCGGCAGAAGGGGTTAGCAGGGGCTGCTAAAAAGGCCAGTCGCGTCGCGGCAGAGGGAGTTGTGGATAGCTACATCCACTTTGGCAACCGGATTGGCGTGTTGGTGGAGGTGAACTGCGAAACGGATTTCGTCGCCCGAGGGGAAGATTTCAAAAAATTGGTGCAGGATATCGCTAAGCAAATCGCTGCTTGCCAAAACGTGGAATACGTCAGTGTTGACCAGATTCCTGCGGAGGTGGTGGAGCGGGAAAAAGCCATCGAGATGGGCAAAGATGACCTGGCTAGCAAACCAGAGAACGTGCGGGAAAAGATCGTGCAGGGTCGCATCGACAAGCGTTTGAAAGAGTTATCTTTGTTGGATCAGCCTTTTATCAAAGATTCTTCCATCACCGTCGAAGAACTGGTGAAGCAGCACATCGCCAAACTGGGGGAAAACATTCAGGTGCGGCGCTTTGTCCGCTTTGTGCTAGGAGAAGGGATCGAAAAAGAAGAGGTGGATTTTGCCGCTGAGGTGGCTGCCCAAGCTGGCCTCAAACCGGCAGAACCTGCCCAGGTGGAAGAAGCAGCCGCACCCCCAGCTCCTCCTCCAACTCCTGCAGAAGAACCCACTCCTGCTCCTGCTGCCGAGAGTAAGCCGGCCAAAAAGGGATCCGCCAAAAAGAAAAAATAGAAAAAATAAGCCCATGCTGGAGCTGCACTGCCACACCACCTGTTCGGATGGATCCCTGAGTCCGTCACAATTGGTGGAAGCAGCTGCTCGTGCTGGTGTGAAAGCCCTAGCCATTTCCGATCACGACACTCTGGCCGGTTGGGATGAAGCGGTTGAGGCAGGATCCCGTTGGGCCGTTGAGATTGTCCCGGCAGTGGAGTTGAGTACCGTTTGGCAGGGGCGGTCTTTGCACCTGTTGGGGTTTTATCCCCGGCGAGAGCAACTCACCCCACCTCTAGAAAAGCGTCGCCAAGGGCGGATCCGACGCGCCGAGGCCATGGTGCAGCGCCTCACAGAACTGGGTTACCCGATCCCAATGCCAAACACCCCGATTGCCCCGGGTCGGCCCCATTTGGCACAAGCTTTGGTGAGAGCCGGTCATGTGCGCAATGCCTGCGAAGCCTTTGAGCGTTTCTTGGGGGACGATGGCCCAGCCTTTGTTCCCTACGAAAAGTTCAGTGCCCTGGAAGGGATCCAACTGTTGCGCTCCTGCGGAGCGGTGCCGGTGTGGGCACATCCGGGACTGTTTCGGGGAGATCCTCTAGAGAATACGTTTGCGGCCCTGTTGGGAGCGGGGTTGATGGGCCTAGAGGTTTATCACCCGGATCACAGTGTGCGACAGAAACGGCAACTGTTGAAACTGGCCCAGAAGCACAACTTGGTGGTGACCGGCGGGAGTGATTACCACGGGCCAAATCCAGCGGGGTTTCATTTGAATATGATGGGCCTGAGCTTAGATCTGCTGGATGCCCTGAAAGCAGCCCACGCTCAGGTGTCCGCTTGAGGGGTTTCCCTGGTGTCTGCCTTGGCAGTGTTAACTCGAACACGCTAAGGTAACAGGCGGCCTTTTTGGATCCCTGGCATGAGCTACGTCCTCCGCAATGCGTTGATTCCCACCAGCACGGGCTACGAAACGGTGGATGTGTATATCGAAGGGGAACGAATTGCGGCGATTGGCTCAGGCTTAAAGGACTCCGTCCCGCTAACGCGAACGGCAACTAGCACGGAACTGGATGCCCGCGATAAGTTGCTTTTGCCGGGTTTTGTGAATGCCCACACCCATTCCTCAGAAATGTGGCAACGGGGGATCATCCCTCCCTATCCGCTGGAGCTGTGGATTGCCCAACTGCATGAATATTCACCTCTAGACACCGAGAAGGTCTATCTAAGTGCTTTGGGCACTGCCGTGGAAACCCTGCTCACCGGGGGTACTACGGTGGTAGATCACTTGGTGTTGATCCCTGGGCAAGAGCTGGCCACCATCGAAGCAGCCGTGCAAGCCTACCGACAAAGCGGGATCCGCGCCTTTATCGGCCCACTGATTCAGGATCAAGCCCTGTCAACAGGGGTACCCACCGGGGAGTCCACCGATTTGGAACACGAGGCTTACCCCCTCACCACTGCGGAAGTCCTGAAAATTGTAGAAGAGGCGGTGCAGCAGTTCCACCGACCGGAAGAGGGAATTTCCTTGATGGTGGCCCCAACCGGGATCCAACTGTGTTCAGATGATCTGTTTAAGGGCTGTGTGGAGCTGAGCCAAACGTACAACTTGCCCCGTCATGCCCATCTGTTGGAAACCCGCGCCCAACAAATGCTGGCCCAGGAAAAATACGGCTGCAGCGCCGTCGAACATCTAGACCGGCTTGGCTACCTAGATGACAAAACCTCTTTGGCCCACTGCGTTTGGTTAACCGATGCGGATATCGAGATCTTGGCCCGCACCGGATCCACCGTTGTCCATAACCCCTTGAGCAACCTGCGCCTGGGCAGCGGCATTGCCCCCATCTTGAAATACCGGCAGGCGGGGGTGAATGTGTCTTTTGGCTGTGACGGATCCGCCAGCAACGACTCCCAGGATCTTCTGGAAGCGATCAAGATTGGCAGCATCCTGCACAATG
>NZ_JAFIRA010000029.1 GCF_022848905.1 Thermostichus vulcanus str. 'Rupite' | reverse complement strand
TTGAGTGTGGTGGTGACCCGTTTCATGGGGACTATTGTATGTACTATTTCTGTTGCTGAATAAATTCAGCCTGTGCGCTTATATCCCCCGGTTAGAAACCGGGGGCTTTACGCTGCTTTTCGTAAGTTGGGGTACCTTCACACAGGCTCCTGAACCATCAAACTCCCAACCGTGATAAGGGCAGCGAATATGGCCATTGCAGACCATCCCTTTGGAGAGTCGAGCGGAGCGGTGGCAGCAGCGATCCAAAACAGCGCAGGGTTGCCCCGACTCATCCAGCCAGAGCACCAGCGGAGTTTGCAGCAATGTAAACGCTTGGGGGCCGGCTTCTAGGGCCGACATCGGGATCACAGGGTACCAAAATCGCTTCAGGACAGGTTGCTGAGTGACAAGCATGAACCATCTCCACCACGAGGGAGTTAAGGAACGTTTTTATCGTCCTCCGAACGACGCAGAGCGTCATAAACTGGGCAAGCTTTTTGTGAGCCTAGATGGCCCAAATGGTTGTCCTCAGGTAAAGATGGTAGGCATTGGAACTGCAGAAATCCGTATTCGCCAACACAGCTTTTCCGCACTACACTGTGAGCGTTTCGCCCCAGACAACTGCCCTTTTGCGTAGGAATGAGCTATTGATCAAGGGGGGCCAAGCTTTGGCCCAACAGAAGTGTGAGGTTGCCTGACCAACAGAAGCCTGTTGGGATGGGGTTGTGAGAAGGAGTGGCACAGTGCAAACAGAGGAGCGACCGGGGTTAGAGGGATCCCTTCCCTCGGGTTCGTCAGCGGCGGTTGAGGCACCGGAGACTTCTCCAGTTCAGCCAGAGGGATCCCACACTGCTCATTCTGATGATCAAGAGACTCAAGATGTGGCCAGGGTCGGGATCCCAGACGAGTTGGGGGAGGCTCCCGAAGGATTTCCCATTGCGCTGGAGGGGACTACCTGTACAGGTTCACCCGCGCAGCAGTCGTGGCAAGCGGGGGACAATTATTCCAAACGGAGCCGTTCTGAGGAAAAACGACAACAGGAACGCCGCTCCTTACCCTGGCGCTTGGGCTTGGCCAATCTCCTTTCGGCAGGGTTGCATCTTCTCTCTATCCGACTGGTGGGCTGGCAGCCGGGGATCCCGGAAGAGGTGGAGATCATTTCCTTTCAGTGGGTGGAGGTGGAAGCTGAGCCGCCCCCAGAGCCGGAGTTTATTGCCCCTATCTCCGCCCGTGCATCCGGAACCTCTGATCCACGGGATCCCTACTTATCGGCGCGGCCCTCGCAAGTGGCCAGATCCAGAGACTGGTTTGATTTTGATGTTGAGGCAGTGTCCTCTTCTTCATCAACCGTTCTTCCGGGAGCTCGAGCCCAGTCTTTTCCCCACCAAGCCCAGCCCTTCATCCCTCCGCCCGCAGATATTCCGGAAGTCCCCTCCCCTCCCCGCTCCCTGACTCCCCAGCACCAGCAACAGCTGGAATCTGCCCTGGAGAATGCTGTGGCTGATCAAAATTGGGCGGAAGCTCTGCAACTAACAGAAAAATGGCTGGATACACTGTCCCCAACTTCCCAACAACGAGAGCCTCTGCAGGCATATCAACACCATTTGCACAATCTACTCTCCACCCCAGCCGACGTTGTTGAACCTGCCACATCCCCAGCTCCACCCGTAGAGCCGCCAAACTCACCAAGGGCCTCTCAACCTGACGCAAGTAGCTCCCCTTCAGAAGCAGCCTCTCCCCCAGAGCCTCTCCCCCAACCGCATCTGCTGGCACAGGCGGAGCCCCGACCCATTTTGCCGCCGCCAACACCGGATGCCCCTTCGCAAAGCGAGCCAAAAGACTCCCTCAGCGCGCTTTTGCCTGCTCCAGAAAGCCTTTTCAAATCAGAAAGCCAGGGATCCCCAAACCCCAAGACTGAGGGACCTGGCCCACCCAGCCTAGATACTGCTGCTGATCTGGACTGGGGAGACTACTTAGCCCAGTTACAAGAGAAAGTCCGCCAACACTGGATGGTTCAGCGAGCCGCTGGATCCTACTTGACGGTGGTGCGTATTCGCCTGGATCGGGAGGGATCCCTGCGGGAACTGCGCCTACAAACCCCCTCGGAAGATCCCCTTTTGGATGCAGCCATCCTCAGCGCCATTCAACGCTCAGCGCCGTTTGCTCCCCTGCCTGAGATCTACGCTGGAGAAGAGTTAATGCTAGAAATTGATGTGCTGAGTGGATCCCTGGAGGCCAACCCCATTGCGGATCCCAACCCTAAACCTTAAGGTTCCAGCTCCTCTTAGGCCATGGACTTGCGGCGGTTCCGTCGGACAGCCACCGCTTTGCGCTTGCGCTTTTCTAAGTTGGTTTCAAAATGCCGATGGTTGCGCAGATCCCGCAAGATGCCCGCCTTAGAAACCTGACGCTTGAAGCGGCGCAATGCAGATTCAATACCTTCGTTTTCGCCAATCGTCACTTGGGTCATAAGGGAGCCATCTCCTCCATCGAATTTATTGAAGAAAAACAGGGATCCCTATAATAAACCATCCCTGGGCTATTGCCCGGATTTACCGAGCGCGGCTACCAAAGTTAAGACCCGAAACCACCTCACCCCCAACCAAATTCACAGTGAATGAAGCGGTTGCCCCGGGGGTCGGAGTGCCTGTTGGAGTGGGGCTAGGGGTTGGAGTGCTGCCAATCACCGATTGCACAAAACCCGCAAAACTGGACACGCGCGTATACACCCCAAAAAAATTGGGCAAGGCGCAACCCACCCCAAAACTGGTGATCCCGGCCAGCGCAAAACCATTTCCATTGGGCACAACCAAAGGGCCACCACTATCTGCCTGACAGGAATCCACTCCCCCCTGGGGAAATCCAGCACACAACATGCTGTCGAGAATGGTGCCGTCGTAGGATTGGGGCGCGTTACACTCGGCATTGGAAACGATGGGGACGGTGGCCTGTTGCAAATCCCTTGGGAATCCACTCGGTTCCTGACCTGCAGTTCTTTGCTGAGTCGCTCCCCAGCCGATAATGGTGGCAGCAGTGCCTGGGGCGGTCAGATTCAGTTGATTGGGCTGCACAAGAGGTAGGGTAGCCAAAGAAACCGGCTGAGAAAGGCGTACCAAGGCAATGTCATTTCCCCCTGGTTCTCCCAGTTGTGGATTGTAGCTGGGATGGATGACGATTTGAGCAGCGCGAATGCGCTGGCCAGATCCCACTTCTAGGCGGTTGGTACCCAGCAACAGATCCAGGTTTTGGGCGTTCACCACCTGCTGACCCTGATCGTTGAAAAAACAGTGGGCTGCCGTGATCACCCACTCCGGTGTAATCAGGGATCCCCCACAAAACTGCCCCTGGAAAGGATCCTGTCGATCTGCCAGCACTAAGGCCACCATCCAGGGAAACGCCCCTGCTGGAGCATTGCTCCCACCCACGATTTGCTCTAGCTGTAGGCCAGAACGCGGTGTGGTAAAGATCCGCCCTGGAGGCAAAATGGCGGTGACTCGATAGGTACCTGGGGGCAGGTCAAAAAAGCGGAAATTACCACTGGCATCGCTGGTTACGCTGGGTTCCCCCGCATCGAGGCGGCCATTGCCATTCAAGTCCAGAAAAGTCGTAATGCCCGGTAGACCTGCTTCTCCCGGCTCCCGTAGGCCATTGCCGTTCAAGTCATCAAAATGGGATCCCTCAATTCGTCCCGTAGAAGGAGCCGGAATCGGGGGAACAGAGCGAGACCCACCCCCACCCCCGCAGGCACTTACCATCAGTGTGAGAGACAAACCCCAAAGCATCTGCCAGCCAGAGGACTTTTGGCGGGAGAGTGACCAAGAAGGGTAGGACATGGGTGGCTTCTCCAGAAGAGGAAGGGAATGCTTGTGGATTTGCAGCGGCTAGGGATCCAAATGCCCGGCAGCCCAGCCTCACGCAGCCGTTCAACCAAAGCAAGCATTACAATATCCCATTTGCGGATCCCAACGATTGCGCCTCTAGGGAAACTTCATAAGCTTCTGGGCGGCACCGTTCTACCCAGAAGCCGTAACCGACGGCGCGGCTATGCGCAACCCCTTCCCTCTTGCCGCCTGTGCAATTGGGCAGTAAAACCGGGATGGGAGCGTGTGTGGCCGAATGAATATTGCGGTCTTGGGGTTCAAAGGCGGTGTGGGCAAAACCACCACGGCGGTGCATTTGGCCCTCTACCTCCAACAGGAGCGGGGTGAGGCTAGCAACGGCACCCCTGAGTCGGCTCTGCTGATCGATGCGGATCCAAACCGCTCCGCCTCCCGCTGGGCAGAACGGGGATCCCTATTTCCCATTAAAGTGCTGGCCGGGGATCCCAGCACGCCTACCCCCGCTGGTTTCCAGCACACGGTGATCGATACGCCCGCCCGCCCCACCCCGGAGCAGTTGCGTAGTCTGGCCCAGCGATGTGATTTGTTGGTCTTGCCCTGCTCCCCCGATGCCTTGGCTTTGGACGCTTTGATGTTGACCACCGAGGCTCTGCACCGATTGGGGGCAAAGCACTACAAAGTGTTGCTCACCCTGATTCCTCCTTGGCCCAACCGGGATGGGGCCGAAGCGCGGAGCTTCCTCAAACAAGCCGGGATCCCCTTCTACCAAAATTCCATTCGCCGCACCGTGGCCTTTCAACGGGCTGCCCTAGAGGGGGTTTGCATTAACGAGATCCCAGAAGCGCGAGCCAAACAAGCCTGGTCAGATTATGTCGCTGTCGGTGGGGAGATTCTGTCATGAGCAAGTTTGAGCGCCTCTTGGCTATGCAACCGGAAGGGATCCCATCCCGTCCTGCCCCGAAAAAGTTAAGCGCCCAAGCCTACAAAATTCCCGACACCACGCTTGCCCCCGAACCACCGGAGGCCACCGAAAACCTTCGCCCCCCCAAGCCCAGCAGCTCTGAGTACGTCAAACTCACGGCCTATATTCCCAAAGACACCCACCGAGCCGTGAAGCGAATCCTGTTGGAAGCGGATCAAGATCTCTCGGAACTCATCGAAGTATTGCTCACCCAATGGTTGCGCTCGCAGTAAACCCCATCTCTGGATCAGGATTCACTCCAGACAAATAACCGGCCCATCTGTGGCACACTGTTCTCCGTGCAGCCATTCTTCCTGGGGATCCGATTGGGCAAACGGCATCACCGCCAACAGCCCCAAAACACTGGCCACCACCGCGATCCAAATGATACGCATGGCCTTCCTCCTTAGTTCTGCAACAGTTCTGCAATGGGTTTAGTCTCTCGTTTCCCGCTCAACCCGTCTGTGATGGGATCCCCTAGCCAAGCGTGATCCAAATCACAGTCAACTCGTATAAGTCCCATTCTTGCAGTTTTGCCAGGGAAGTTCGAGCAGATTGAATATTTCAGAAACACCCTTCAACAAATCCACAAACAAGTCCACACAATCCCTCAGCGCAGATCGCGGCCAAAGGGCAACAACGACAGAATGATCAACTTCATATGCTGCTTGGCAAACGGGATCCCGATGATAGTGACCGCCAAAATCAGGGCCCAAAACAGATGGTTCAGCACCAAGGGCCAACCGAACAGCAACAGCCAGATCACGTTAAAAATCAGCAGCAGCGGGCTATTGGCATCGGGATACTCCACCACCTCTCGACCGAAGGGTGTGAGTACCGCAAATCCCAGCTTGATACTCTGCCAGCCAAAGGGAATGCCGATGATCGTCAGGCAGAGACTGAGTCCCCCCAAGATATAGCCCAGTGCCGTCAGAAAGCCTCCGAAGATCAGCCAGATAATGTTGCCGATTAAGCTCATGATCAGACCCTCCACTATCGAGACTGGACAACTGGATTGGGGTGAAAAAACAGCCTTCTAGCCAGACCTTTTTACCCTAGCCTGCCTTTGTGAAAATCTGGGGAATGTTGTCAAAACCTCAATAAGACGGGTCTAACGGGTTTATGCACCCCTCACAGGGATCCTATCTGAACAGCGGTCGCGTCCTGAATCACCTGTTCTCCCGGCTGGATCCCTGCGTGAATTTCCACCCGATTTCCATAGCGGGATCCAATCACAACGGGAGTAAAAACGGCCTTTCCTGCCACCCACCGATACACTCCAGTGATCCCAAACTGTTCCACCACACTCTCCTGTGGGATGAGTAGGGCTTGTCGGGTTGGCCCCAACACAGTCAGTCGCCCCAGCAATCCCGGGATCCCTCCTGTTAGGGCTGGCACGTCTACTTTCACCACCACAGTTCTGGCGACTGGATCCGCACTGGGGATGATCTGCTGAATCGTTCCCTCCACGGTCTGATTCAGGCTATCGAAAGCAATGGGTACCGACTGTCCCACCTGAATCTGAGATACCTGAGATTCAGGCACCGTTACAGAAAATCGCAACCGCTCGGTACTCTCCAAATGAACCAGGGGCTGAGCCGGCCCAGCCAGGGATCCCACCTCTGCATACTTGCGGGTGATCACCCCATCGAAGGGCGCCAAAAGGCGTCCATACTCCAAATTGGCTTGGCTTTGGTCGATCACAGCTTGGGCCTGGGCAATGGCTGCTTGAGCCTGGGGGATCCCACTTTCTGCTTGGGCCATTTGGGCTTGGGCTTGGGCAATCCCTTGTTCTGCCTGCTGGATCCCTGCCTCGATTTGGGCAATGCGGGCCAGAATCACGGCCACCCGCGTACTGGCTTGATCCAACTGGGCCTGCGTGATCGCCCCTTCGGCTTGTAACCCTTGCATCCGCTGTTGGTGGAGTTGTGCCTCGCTCAGTTCCGCTTCTGCTTCTTGCTTTTGGGCCTGTGTTTGGTGAAGCAGCGCTTCCGCCACCTTGAGTCCAGCTTGGGCGGCAATCCGATTGGCTTGAGCCTGTTGCAGTTGCGCCTCGGCTTGTTGTCGTTGGGCCTGGGCTTGTTGCCAAGCCGCTTGGACATCACTCACATCCAAACGGGCAATCAGGGATCCGGCCGCAACCCGCTGGCCCTCTTGAACCGGAAACTCCAGAATTCGACCGACAATGCGGCTGCTGAGGCTGACACTCTCCACCGCTTCCAAGCTGCCCACCAGGATCCGCTCGCTACTGACCGATTGCGGGTTAACTGCCACGGTCTTGAAGGGAAGGGGCACACCTTCTTGAACAGCAGCGTCGGGAACCACCCCTGTCCGAGCCGATTGGGTTCGGGATCCCAGTACCCATCCGCCGACCCCACCCACCGAGAGGAGCAACAGTGCGAACCCCACCCTGCCCCAATTCCAGCCTGAGGTGGTTGGCTGCCGACGTACACCAATTTGCGTTTTCATGGGATGAAGGAAGAATCGAGAAGAGCTTAGAAGAGCTTAAAGTTGCTGTTGCTACGCAACGCTACGCGACTGGAGACTGGTGTTCAAACTCCTGGGGAGGTTAAACCGCCCACCGGCTTGGGGAGAGGTTCCACCAGCGATAATCCCACCCCCCGCAGGCTGAGCCGCTCAAACCAGGGGACCGCCCACCCCCAGCGCATCTTGGCCAAAAAATACTGCTCAAAGGCTGTTTTCATCCAACTGACCCAAGGCCCCTGCAGGGCAATGGCGCGGCGGCGGTGCCCCAGTTCCGGCACGGGTAATACGGGATCCGCCAAAAAGAGAATGCCCGTATCTCCAAAGTCGGCAAAGCAGATGGCCTCAAGCGTCGGGGCCACCGGATCCCCTTGCAGCACTCCCAAGCGCAGAGCAATGTTGTGGGCCACTGCAATCCCCATTGCCTCAGTCATTTGGCCGGTTTTGGGTACCCCCACGGGCAAAGGAGTCTTCTCAGGAGGCGCCAATTGGGAGACAACCCCCACACTGTAGAGGGTGTCAAAGTCAGGATGCTGGTAGGTGGGAGTCACGGGCAGAAAGCCCTGTGGATCGGTCAAACCTGGGGTTTCTCGCAGGAATGGAGCCCCCCGAAAGGGTGGCAGAAGCATGGCGTAGGCAAAGGGGATCCCTTCCCCGTGGTTCAAATAAAGATGATTCTTTTCGATGCGAGCGATGGCGGTATTCTCCAAAACCGTGATCTGCCGCTGGGCCATCAACCGGCTGACCAATGCTGCGGAATGGGCCATGCCCCCAATGCCCAAATGCCCAGCGTAAGGTTCAGGGGTGATAAAGGTAATTGGCACCTGATCCCGCAGCCCTTTCTGGCGCAATTGCCAATCCGCCAGCAGCGCAAATTC
Organism: Thermostichus vulcanus str. 'Rupite'; assembly: GCF_022848905.1. Classification (NCBI taxonomy): domain Bacteria; kingdom Bacillati; phylum Cyanobacteriota; class Cyanophyceae; order Thermostichales; family Thermostichaceae; genus Thermostichus; species Thermostichus vulcanus. Next base: position 40,434 of record NZ_JAFIRA010000029.1, on the reverse strand, counting down.
ATAGGCCGGGCCAAAACAACTGGCTCCCGGCACCGCTCCTACCACCAAAGGCCCTGGTTGCTGGAGAAAGTCTGCCCAAGCCCTTTGGGCCCAGTGGGCATGGTGAGGAGTACACACCGATTGGGTAAACCCCTGCTCCGGCCCTAAGCCAGGAACAGCCTCCAAGGCCAAGTCCGCCCCGGTGGCCACCACCAAGTAGTCGTAGCTAAGAGACTCGCCATTCACCCTAAGGGTGTGTGCCTGGGGTTGCAAATCGGTCACGGCCCCCTTAACGAAGCGGATCCCCCTTTTTTCGACTCGTTGGGGCAAATGCACCTGAATATCCGCCAGGGACTTGAGACCCAAAGCCACCCAAGGGAGGGCGGGAATAAAGGTAAACGTGGGGGTATTGGAAATGAGGGTCACCTGATGGGATCCCTGGGGTAAGCGATGCCGCAATTCATAGGCAGTGGGTAAGCCTCCCAACCCTGCGCCAATGACGATCACATGAGCCATGGGAAACGCTCCTTATACCCACCACGGTTGCTTGCCAGTACGCGGATCCAGATCCAACCAAGGAGACAACCAAATCAGCCCATCCCTGACCTCGACACGGGTTAATTTCAAGGGCAGGGGGGCAGGGCCACGGAGCACCGATCCGTCAGCCGCATAGCGGGATCCATGACAGGGACATTGAAATTCCTGCGTGTTCGGGTTCCAGGGAAAGGTACATCCCAGGTGGGTGCAGTTATCGACAATGCCCATCGGATCCAACGATCCCGTTTCGGTCACCGTGAGATAAGTGGGCTCCCCTGCCAGCCCCGCCACCAGAGCGCGAGTCCCCGGCGGTTCTGCCAAAAGTTGTGCCGCTGGAATGGGATGTCCAAGCTTATCTTTGGCCACCCCGGCGCCATCCGCGGATCCCTCCTGCGGTGGAGTCAGGTAACGGGCCAGCGGATACAGAGTGGATCCCGTCACTACCGCCAGCGTCGAACCGGCTAAGAAGTTCAGCAGACGGCGACGAGGCAGCGAAGGCCCTTCAAAAGGAACGAGGGCTGAATCCATAGACCACCTCCCAGAAGCCAGGGTGAGGAAAAACCGAAGATCTTGTCATAAATTCACTTTATCAAGTATATAACCATATATCAATATATTTTTCAATATATTTTACGGTCAAACAGGAAGCTGTCTCTGAGGGCAGCAGGTCTCGTTTACGGGAGGGTGTTTTACAGCGCCGGGTGGGGGAAATTAAGGATCCGCTTCCGGGCTAACAGCCACCTGCTCCGGAAGGAACACCGCATACATACCCCGCAGATCCTCAACCTTGAAGTTCAAGGACACAAGTAAGGACACAAGTATTGTTGACTGTTTTGACATTCTCCCCGTGCCTAGTCGCGTAAGCGTTGCGTAGCAACAAGGCAGGGGGCTTGTGTCGCACCCCTCACGCTCCCCGATTTTTCGGTCAGAAACCCGCGCAAGAGCTGTATTCAGCCGTTGAGAAAATAGGGCAGCTGAGCGCCGCGTCCTGGCCAATGAAACCGGATAAAGGGCACCAAAATCAGTCCAGCCAAAATCAGACAGAACAGGCCGTAGTACAGGTAAAAAATGCCAATGGGGTTGCTTGGCTCAGCCCCTTCTCCCCCCAGGGATCCCAGCGTTAAAGCCAGGATATTGTTCAAGACATGGGCCAGGATGGGCAAAGTCAAGGAGCGGGTCTGCAAATAAAACAAGCCCATCACCAAGCCAAATACCGTCAGCCCGATCGGGTTGGGATGCAACAGCCCGAACAAAACGGAAGACGCCAATAGACCCTTGGGGATCCCCCACTTGAGGCCCCAACGGTGCAGCAAAATGCCGCGAAACAGCCATTCTTCAGTTACCGGCGCCACCGCTACAATCGAGAGCCAGCGCAATCCCTGATACACTGGCGGCCAAGCCGTTCCACTGGCATCTTCCCCCAGTGAATGCAGCATCGACTCCGCCAGCTCCGGTGAGGGTAGGGACACCAAGTAAAGCATCAACAGGGTTGTGCCCATGGAGAGCATCACCAAAGCCAGTACCACCCGCAGCAGGGATCCCCAGGGAACCGGAGCCCGCCAGTTTCCCCACAGTTGCCCCATCCGCAAATTCGCCTGTCGCCCCCGCTGCCAGCTCCAACCACAGGTGAAGATGAAGGTGAGACTATAAACGACGTAGGCCAGCAGCGGATCGTCCGCCTGCAAACTTAAGACCCTGGCCAGCAGCACCACCCCCAAACCCACCATCAGATTGATCAGCAAAAAAGCCAACAACAGGTGGCGAGCTTTGAGGACTTCAAACCGAGTTGAATCCTGAGGGGGTGGGAGAAGGAGGGATCCAGACACAAAGACAGGCGTTGCAATTTTCCCATTCTAGGGGGATCCCAAAAGTGGCCCCAGGTAGGATCCCAACGATTGGATTTCTCCCAACCCTGGTGAACCTATTGGAGCGGGTGATGATCCCTTGGCATGATTCCCTCAGCCAGATGGAGTGAGCCTACCCTAACCCTGCGGAGGCGCTTGCCTGAGGTGGCAAGTTAAGATGTGTTACGGGATCCGTTGGGGCTTTTATGGGCGCAACACCGTCAACATCAATTGCGACACAACACAGCTTTGTCTCTGCAGCGACAGGTTCTGGGGCTTCATCCACCCCGCCGGGATCCCGCAGCCAGCCTGTAGTTTCGGAGCCAGCCCTGCGTTACGACCCGGAGCAACTGGCCAAACAGTATCGGGGCCGCTGGGATCTGGTGCTACGACGCTTGTTTCAGTTGGTCAGCCCCTTTTTAGGCCTGCTGGCTTGGGTGTTCTGGGATCGCTGGCGAGGGGTAGAACTCAAGAATCGTCCCCAACATGCGGCCCGACTGCGGGAAATTCTCACGGAATTGGGGCCAACGGCGATCAAAATTGGCCAAGCCCTCTCCACCCGTCCTGATTTGGTTTCGCCTTTGTTTTTGGAGGAACTGGCCAAACTCCAGGATGAATTGCCCCCCTTTGACAACAAGATTGCCTTTGACTTAATCGAGTCGGAAGTTGGTCAACCTCTAGACAAAATCTACCGCGAGATCACCCCCAACCCAATTGCTGCCGCCAGCTTGGGGCAGGTTTACCAAGCCTATTTGCACACGGGAGAGAAAGTTGCAGTAAAGGTACAACGCCCGGATTTGATCGGGCGCATCTCCCTGGACATGTACATCATTCGCGGGCTGGCCATCTGGGCCAAGCAAACCTTCCGCCGCATCCGTAGCGATTTGGTCGGCATTGTGGAGGAGTTTGCTACACGGCTGTACGAAGAGATGGACTATACCCAAGAGGGACGCAATGCCGAGCGCTTTCTCCAGCTTTATCGCCATCCTTCTATCTACGCCCCGAAAATCTACTGGGAGTACACCCGTACCAAGGTGCTGACAATGGAGTGGATCGATGGCACCAAGCTGACTCAATTGGACAAGATCACTGCCGCTGGCTTGGATGGACGACACCTGATCGAGATTGGGGTGAATTGCTCCCTCAAACAGCTGCTGGAAAACGGCTTTTTCCACGCCGATCCCCACCCCGGCAACCTCTTGGCGATGGCGGATGGGCGGCTGGCCTATATCGATTTCGGCATGATGAGCACCATTCAACCTCATCAGCGCTACGGCCTGATCAAGGCCATCGTGCATTTGGTGAACCGGGATTTTGCTGCCCTGGCTCAAGACTACGTGGATTTGGAATTCCTCAGCCCAGATACCGATCTAACCCCAATCATTCCCGCTCTAGAGGCTGTCTTTGCCGAAGCGATGGGTAGCTCTGTGGCCCAAATGAACTTCAAAAGCATAACGGATAAGCTCTCCGGGGTGATGTATGACTTTCCCTTCCGGGTGCCCGCCTACTACGCCCTGATCATCCGCTCTTTGCTGACGCTGGAGGGGATCGCCATCGGTCTAGATCCCAACTTTAAGGTGTTGAGTGTGGCCTATCCCTATGTGGCCCAGCGTCTGCTCAGCGACCCAGCCCCAGAGCTGCGCGTTTCCCTACGGGAGTTGCTGTTTAACCAAGGACAATTTCGCTGGAACCGCCTGGAAAACCTGCTGCGCAATGCCAGCAACAGCGAAGAGTTCGACCTACAGGGATCCCTGGAAAAGGCGCTGGATTTCATCTTTTCCGAACGGGGTGCTTTCCTGCGGGATCGCCTGGTGGATGTCATTTTCTCCAGTCCAGGATCTCAGACGGGATCCATGGCCCAGCCCACCTCAGATACGATGGAGCATTTGCAACGGCTGTGGGAGCTGTTGAGTAGAAACCCCGCTTTCCAACCAATGCAGCTTGTCCCGGTCGTGGCGAAGGTGGCCACCAAACCGGAAGCGCAGCAACTGGGCCGTCAATTGGCCTCCCGCTGGTTGCAACGTTCTGCAGCGCGTCTGATCCGGGATTTGCTTCTGCCAGATGCGGATCCCAGCGACTCCACCCATACCCTGAATGGACACAATGGGATCCCTGGCAACCCCCAACGGACTGCTACCTCGAGGCTGCCCCTCAGCGCTTAACTCAGGGCAACACAGCCTCTAGGCAAACCTGCTGGTCTCTATCTCATCTAGATCTCACCAGTAGTCAGTAGATCTTCCAGTAAAGATCTTATTTAGTGAACATTTAGTGAACAGCATCGCTTGTGGGGCTGACGGGGCCAAGGGCCAGTTTGATCCACTCAGAAAATTCATCACGGCGGAACACCTGAGGGCGAGAGCGAGGGCCAAACCGCATCAGGCTGGGCATACCGTGCTCTTTGAGGCGGGACTGTAGCCAGGTGCCAATGCCCGTTTTGCCATCGTTGGGCATTTCGGTTTGGAAGTCACTGTACATCAGAAGCAACTGGCTGCGGGACTGGAGTACGGCATTCTCTTGGATCAACTGCGGCAGAGAGAGGCTGGTGGTGGGAACTGCCGCTTTGCTGCCTTTGACAGATTCACGACGACGGTCACGCGGGCGCGAGCTGGTACTTTCACGGCTCTTACGGGTTCTCGAATCAATGGGCATAGAATCTCCTAAACGACAGGGTGGCTCCCCAAACGGGGTGGAAGCCGGAACTCGCAGATTAAATGAGCCCGCTGGCACAGATGGCTCGGAAATACAGTTCTGTGGCAATCGCAGAAGAAGAGTGACACACGCTCTTGGGTGAAGCGAAGGCAGAACTGCGTCACACCAGCACGAAAGGTCGGGAGCCCTTCGGCAACAGCAATCGGCAGCGGATCGAGTTCCTGACAAGGCATCCAGAACTTATCTTCGTCTTCCCCGCAAGCGGCCAGTTTGACTACCACGAATCCGCAGGGTAAGCAAGCTTGGATGTTACCCCTATATTGACTCAAAAAAGGACAAGTGGACAGTCCCTGAAGGGATAACTTAGGGCTGAAGGTTTTGCCGCCCGTTGCGAATCACCCGCAGAGACTCCAATAACCGCAGTTCCAAGTCTTGCAAGACTTGGTCGACATAGTGGTGAGCCTCCTGATGCAGACGCTCCGACTCCTGTAGCGATTGACGACGCAGTTCCTCACTCTGCTGATAGGCTTGCCGCAACAACTGCTCCGCTTGTGCCTGGGCCTGCCGCAGGATGGTGGACTCGTTGAGCAGCTGCTCGGCCTTCCGTTGCGCCATTGCCACAATTTCTTGGGCGTAGCGATCCGCCTGAGCCAAAATGCGATCCCGTTGGCGCAGCAATTCCTCCGCTTCCTCTAAAGCTGTTGGCATGTTCAGCCGGATGAAGTCCAGTTGCTCCAGAATGCTGTCTTCTTCGATTAGGGTGCGGGACCAGAACAGCCGGGGACTATCCAGAATCGCCGCCTCCAATTGATCCAAAGCATCCTGCACACGCATCAGAGCCAGGGTTTGATCCCCAAGCGGTATACCAGCAGAATTGGAAGCATCAGGGGGCAATTCTCGCATCAGAGGGGGTGGCTGCACGGAGCAAAAAGGCAAGGCAGTCAGGATAACGCCTACCATATCAGGTTCTCGGCTCCCTGAATCTGCGCAGTTTCGACGGGAATATCGCCCCTTCGCGTCAAAAAGAGGTTCGGCTGCAAAACACCAGGGAAGTCCGGGATCCCTATCCAAAACAGTCACTCACCTAGCCCAGCCTGGAGATGCCCGACGCCGGAATTGTTGCTATGGTGAGGACGGTCTGTGTCCTGAGGTTTCGACAACGGAACTCGGAACCGGGGCAACTGGCCAACTGGCGTGGAGATCTGGATGGATGTCGGATACTGCTCAACTCAGCCTCGGCTCAAACGCGGTACAGGGACTGGAATATGTGGTGTTGGGGGTGGCCACTTGCTTCCAGCGGGATGAGGAGGGCCGCCTGATGGAGGTTCAGGTGGCGGAGCCCATTCCTGCTGCTGCTCTGGATTGCCTGGTGCAGGAGCGCCGCAGCACCTCCTACCATCTGTTGTATGCCACCACCTATGGGGAAATTGTCCAGGACGGGATCCCGGTGTTGCCAGCGGATGTCATCCCAGCAGGGGTCTTTGCCGGAGAAGACTTTGTGGAACGAGCGCAAGCGGCTACCCGGACCTATCGCAGCAAGCCCGAGTTTCGCCACATTCCTCTGCATCAAACCTGTACGCCAGAGCAGGGGGTTTTTAAGCTGAACTACAGTGTCAAGCCCCGACGAATCATCAATGCGGTGATGGAGGTGAGCGATGCCGACAATATCAAACAGCACCCCCATACCCATCAACATCTATAGCACTCCGCCCTCTGTAGAAAGGATCCCAGGCGGAGCTCCCCCTTGGGCGGGTTCCTGGGATCCCCTTACCCTCTTGGAGCATGTGCGCAGCGGCCAAGTTTGGCTGGTGAAAGGGATCGGATCCCATGGGTTACTGCTGGAGAAGACCCATATGGTTGAGCTGGTGGAATTTGGTGGGGCTGTCGGCATGGCCATTGACCGAGATTGTCGCGCGGTTCTGCCGATTGGTCAGGTGTATCTCCAGGCCCCGGACACCTTCCTGGAGCGTCAGTGGGGGTATCGTCGCCGTGCCCATAGTGCCGAAGCCATGCAAAAGTTGACGGAATCCTATCCCAGTCTGCGGCGGGCGGCTCTCCTTTGGCAACACCTCTGCCAACGCTTCGGCCCCACTTTGTTAACTCCGCTACCGGACGAGTGGTTGGGACGATTGGTGGGGGTATCGGGGGAGCTGATCCAGCGCTGTCGGCATCACGAGGGATCCCGTTTGGAGGCGCTATTGGCCGAGCTCGAGGGGTTCTCCCAGCATGACCAAGGAACTATTGAGCCGTTCCAGAACTTCGGTGGTGACATCGCTAAAGGACAATCCCCCACTGCGATTGCGCCGACGAAACGACGGCAACACCACCAAGTCAAAACCTTCCGCCTCTTTCAAGAGGGTCTTGACAATATCGTCGCTGACCAGGACTTTCACTTCTAATCTGGAACCGGAGGCAGGACTGGGCTGTTCTGCCAACGCGGTCAGTTGAGCTTCCAGCCAGTGGCGATCGGGTTCGGAAGTGCCGCTGGGGCAGACATGGAGCAAGGTGATCTCCGCTTGATTGGCGGTGGCCAAAATTTGGGCTAAGCGCACCGAACGGGCCGACTGAGAGCGAAAATTTTCCAAGGCCACCAGAATGCGCTGCAGTTTGTGGGGAGGATGCTGCAACCGAGCAACGGCAACCGGGCAATGGGTAGCCCAGAGCACACTATTGATCACATTGCCAAATAGGCGGGCCCGCAATCCAGTGGTGTCGCTCCACCCCATCACGATCAGGCTGGCCTTCTGTTCACGGCTGGCATGGCTGATTCCCTGGGCAATATGGCTGTCGATCCGGCTGAGGGGGGTGACCTGTACCTCAAACTGCTGACAAAACTCCACCGCTCGCTTAAGCAAATACTCACCATGCTCTAGAGAGGCTTGCAGCGATGGCGCATCCATGTGGACGTGACCGGTCGCCACCGAAAGAGGCACGATGCGGCCTTGTTCGTGTTTGGCCAGTAGGGCGGCCATCTCCAGCAGATTTTGCTCAGTTTCCGGATTGGCCACTGGCACCACCACCACGTAGGAATCTTGAGGGGGACGCGGCTTCTCCTGAGCGGGATCCACGGGTGGTGTGAGCTGGGCCTGTTCCTCCTGCATGGCCATTTGTGCCCCGGCTCGACTGGTCAAAATCGGGCCCAGGGTGGCGGTGACCAACATCAACACAATGACACTGTTGAGGACAGAGGCATTTAACAACCCCACCTGAAACCCCACTGCCGTTGCCGCCAAGGTTGCTGCCACTTGAGGCAAAGAGAGCGACCACATCATTAACTTCTGGGCGGGGGTATAGTGATACAACCACTGACAGAGCTGGGCGGCAGAATACTTGCTGAAGCTCAACCCCACCAAAATAGCCAACATTAGCCATATGGAGCTGAGGGTCTGCACAAAAGCCGGCAAGTCGATCAGCAGCCCCATATCCACAAAGAAGACAGGGATAAACAGAACACTACCCACGAACACAATTTTTTCCTTGACCGGCCCCTCCCGCAGCACGTCGTTAACGGCCAAACCCGCCAAAAAAGCACCGATGATCTTCTCGACCCCAATCCACTGTGCCCCCAACGCGGCCACAAACAAAGCCAGCAGCACAAACAAAAATTGGTTGCCCTCTTCGCTACCGGTACGGCGGAAAAACCGATGGCCCAACCAATCCAAACCAAACAGAACTGCTGCCGCATAGATCAACAGGGATCCCAGCAGACCCAACAGACTCCAAATGGTAAACTCCCCACCATGAATACCCACACAAACCGCCAACACCAGCAGCGATGCAATATCCGTGAAGATGGTGCCGCCGATGGTAACCAGTACCGCCTCATTTTTCACCAGGCCGTAACGGCTGACGATCGGGTAGCCGAGCGGGGTATGGGAGGCAAACAGGGATCCCAGCAGGACTGCCGAGTTCCAGCCAAAGCCAAAAAAACGCCCGATTAGGGTGCCCACGAGCAGGGGGATGGCAAAGGTGAAAAACCCGAAGGTGGCGGAACGGTTGCGGGTTTGGCGAAACTGCTCCAAGTCGATTTCCAACCCGGCCACAAACAGCAGATAAACCACGCCGATATCCGAGAGCAACTGCACCGTCGGCAGCTCTGCAGTCAACAGGTTTAGCCCCTGCGGCCCCAAAGCGATCCCTGCCGCCAAAAGACCCACCAACCCCGGCAAGCGCAGCCACTCGAACAGCAGCGGCACCACCAGGATTACCCCCAGCAACAGGGCGAAGGAGAGAATTGGCTCCTCTTGTAAAACCAGCACTAGTGTCTCCATCGGCTGCGCTCATAGGTGGGATCCCCTCCTGATTATGGAAGCAATCCCCAAAAAGAGAAGTTAGCCCCAACACGGAAAGGACTTGGAAAGGGCTTGAGCTAAAGGGATCCCTAACTGGATAGACACTGGATAGACGTGCCTGAGAAAGATTCTGAACCTCAGTTCTCTTAGTTCACAGCAAAAGAGCGGTCAAAAATGCTGGAAAGCCTGCTGGCGGCTGAGTATCCCCCCTCCCCGCAACCGGACGGTTCCCTCCGGATCCCAGCCTGTGACCTGCCCAATACAAACCGAGCCTGGCAACCGATCCAGCAGCTGTTGCGCCACCCCCGGCTCCAGACTGAGCAGCAACTCAAAATCTTCTCCCCCATACAAAGCCCACTCTAGCGCTTGCTCTGGGAAGACCTGCCTCAAGGCCGCTGAAATTGGGATCCGTTGCTCATCGACTGTGGCCGTCACTCCACTGGCCTGACACAGTTGCACTAGGGCATCGGCTAGGCCATCGCTAGTATCCATACCGCCCATGCGCAAGGGATCCGGGATCCCGTCCAAGATCGGCAAAGTATCCAGGCGTGGGCGCGGGTATTGGTGAGCCTTGATCAGCCACTCCCGCTCAGCTGCAGTAGCTGAGGATCCCTGTTCTGGGTGCAGCAGCAGCTCCAGTCCTGCCCGTGCGTCTCCATGCGGCCCCGTCACCACCAGCCAATCCCCCGGCTGAGCGAATTTCCGTTGAATAGCCCGTCCCGGCGGCACCTCGCCTAAAGCCGTGATCGCCACAAACCGATGGGGAGACCGACACAGATCCCCACCCACCAACGGGGATCCCCAACCGGCACTACAGGCTTGCATGCCCCGGTACAGCTCCTCCACCCAGGCAATCGGCGTGGAACTAGGCAGCCCCAACCCAATCACCAAAGCTTGGGGCCGGGATCCCATGGCTGCCAGATCCGATAAATTGGCTGCCACCGAGCGCCAACCCACTGCATAAGGGGGGGTTGTTAAATCGCTAAAGTGTACCCCCTCCACCAGCACATCGGTTGTCACCACCAATTGCCCCTTGGGAGCCTCCAAGACCGCCGCATCATCCCCTACCACCTGGCTTGGACAATAGCGCTGCACAATCTGCAGTAACCCTGCCTCACCAATCTCAGAGATCAGCTGGGGTGGAGGAGCATCCTGGGTCGGGTTAAGGGAGTCTTGAGGGCGAAGGGGGGACAAAGGAACCTGTTGCAGATTGCAGACAAAGCAGATGAAGAAACTTTAGCCGGTCATAACCCAGTAGAGAACGCCCACTCAGCCGACTTCCTAGGCCGAGCGCCGCCCAATCACGGCATAAAAGGGATCCCCGCCACCACCCCCCAAAAAACTGACCCAACTCAGGGGGGCTACCCGTTGGATGACCTCAACTATTTCAAACCCTGGCACCGACTCAAAATACCGCTTCACCAACTCAACCCGCCCTGATTCCGAGCTATCCCGCCACGCCTGGATTGCTTTCTGGAAGAACATGCGATTGGAAAAGCTGACAATAAGGATCCCCTGCGGTTTTAGAACCCGATAGACCTCGGCAAATACCTGCTCCGGTTGCTGCAAGTATTGCACCGAAACGGTATTTAACACCGCCTCAAAAGATTGATCTGGTAAGGGCAAGATTGGGTTTTGATTGAGGTTTTGTACGAAGAAGTGATTCAGGCGCGGGTTAGCCGCCAATTCTTCTCGGTTCATGCCGTGTCCTTCCACATGGGCAAAGGTCAGTTCTGGCGGCAGATGGGAGACCCAACTGCTCATCAGATCCAAAATTCGGGTCTGGGGTTGTAAATGGACACGATACAGATCCGTGAGCTGTCCAATGAACCCAGCATCCACATGGGTCACAAAGCGGGGATAGTCGTAAAAGAGGGTGTCATCGCTGGGATCCAGCTTGGAGCGCTGCCAATCGTTCAGGAGCATCATCCTCTGCAAAGTCTGTTTCAAAGCTTAATCAAACCTAACATTCTGGAACCCTATGGCAGGGGGGTGGCGTGATAGCTTAACAGAGCGATTGTGGAAACAAGACGAGGGACTCTTAACTGTGATGTCTGCTTCTTATTCTCCAGTGGCTCTCACCTCCTCCACCTCCGGCTTGCGTGAGTACGTGACGGAACTGCAACTCCACATGGCCCTACAAGCCCGTAGCCTCACCCCCTCTTTGAGCTTGTCTCCCGAGCCCGATAGCCCTTTGGTTATGTTGCAGCAGGCCCAAGCGGACATGGAAAAAACGGCCTCCCGCCAGTGGCTGTAAACAGCCCGATCTCAGGTGCAATCTCTTTGCAATCTCTGTTGTGCTTGGAATAGTTAGACAATCTTGAGCTTTCCTTGCTCAGGGGATGCTCTATTGGGGATGTTGCCGAATCAAGAACCGAATTTCCTCCAGCAGGATCTCGAAGCGTTGGTCAGACTCTACTTGGCGCTGCCGCAGCTCTTCCATCCTCTGCCGGAACTGCGCCTGTTCTCGTTGATCTTGCAGTCTTTGCTCTTCTAGGGCGGCAATGCGGGCATCTTGGCGTTCCTGTAGGGCATTTAGGGTTTGTAAGAGAATCTCTTGTCGGCTTTGCATGGCGCGCATTGCTTCCATGGATTGGGTAGCGGTTTCTGCCCACTCGGCAAAATGGGCCAGATCAGAACGGGTCTCGCTGGTGAGCTGAATTAAGTTTTGGATCGCTTGCTCATAATCAGCGGACTGTTCGATTAGGCGGTCAATCGCTTGGCTGTTGCAAGTGGTTTGTTCAGCCAGACGGTCAATGGTTTGTTCATTTCTGGCGGACTGTTCGATTAGGCGGTCAATCGCTTGGCTGTTGCGAGTGGTTTGCTCGGCCAGACGGTCGATGGTTTGTTCATTTCTGGCGGACTGTTCGATTAGGCGGTCAATCGCTTGGCTGTTGCGAGTGGTTTGCTCGGCCAGACGGTCGATGGTTTGTTCATTTCTGGCGGACTGTTCGGCCATCTGAAGCAAAAGGAGCTCCACTCGGTCAAGCCGATCTTCGTTGGTTGTCATTTCCTCCCCCCTGCCCATCCGCTTTCAGGGATTCTCAAGCCAAACCCTTGCGCAACACACTCTGTACCAGGATCACTGACACCACCACAAACCCTGCCAAGAAACCCAGGGATCCCGCTAGGGTGAGATCCCCCCAGGGGGCTTGCAGCACCACATCGGTAAAGCTCCAGTCGCTGCTGCGGTAGAGATGGCGAATCGGTTCAATTGCAAAAGTCAGCGGATTGAGGCTGGCCACCCAACGCAACCAGGAGGGCATGAAACTCAGGGGGGCCAAGGCGGTACTTGAGAAGATTAAAGGCAAGTTCACCAAAAAGATAAAGGCCAACAGCTGCTGATGCCCCGGCATGGCAAAGGCCAACCCCAAGCTCAGGGCTGTAAAACCCAAGACCAGCAAGCCGACGATCAAGGCCACCACTGCCAACCCTGCTCCATTGGGGATCCCGGCTCCAAAGGCATAATCGGCCCCGACAATCACCGCCGTCTGCACCAACGCCAGGCTGACGATAAACAGGCTAGAGGCCAAGACAATCGAAAAGCGGGAGGTGAGGGGAGCCACCAACAGCCGATTCAAAAAGCCAAATTCCCGGTCGAAAATCACCGGCACTCCCGCATTCAAGGCCCCGCCAAAAGCCGTGAACACGATCACCCCTGCCCCCAAAAACTGGGTGTAGTTTTGTCCAGCCCCAAAGATACCTGCAGGCGCATTCTGGAACAAGGCCCCAAACAAAATCAGCCACAGCAGAGGCTGGATGATGCCGACCAACAGTGTGGTGGGGCGACGCTTCAGTTGAATGAACCAGCGGCGGGTTAGAGCAAAGGTCTCCTGCCAAAATTCAGAGGTGAAGATAGGGATCCGATTGGGTTGAGGCTGAGAGAGAGTTTGAGTCATAGAAAAATCTCGGTGCAAGTGAAGTGATCTGTTGAGTCGGATGGGATGGTTAAAGAGACAGGGTCCCAAACTTTACCTTTTTCTCTACTTTTTCTTTTTGCCCACGATGGCCTCAGCAGCGGCTAGCTCCGCATCCAGGAGGGTTTGCCCCGTTGCTGCCAAGTACACATCATCTAGGCTAGGACGAGATTGGCTGCTGCTAAACACCTCCAATCCGTGCTCCTGCAAGTAGGCTCGGATGGATCCCAGGGGATCCTCCCCCGCTTCTTTTTTCACCACCAAGTTCAGGGCATTGCCCTGTGCACTGTTGATCAGCACCTGCTGCACAAAAGGTAGGGATCCCAGCAACTCGGCTCCCCGTTGGGCTAGCTCCGCCGGGGCAAATTCCTGCAACTTGACGGTGATGCGTTCTCCGCCGACGCGGGCTTTCAGCTCCTCTGGGGTACCTTCGGCAATCACCCTGCCCCGGTCGATAATGGCCACCCGATCCGCCAGCAGGTCGATTTCCTCTAAGTAATGGCTGCTGAGCAACACCGTGATGCCCATCTCCTTCAGTTGGCGCAAGCAGTCCCAGATCGCCAACCGGCTCTGGATATCCAGGCCCACCGTCGGCTCATCCAACACCAGCACCTGCGGTTGATGCAACAACCCTGCCGCCAGATCCAAGCGTTTGCGCAACCCGCCGGAATAGGTGCCGGTGCGCTCGTCGGCGCGATCCGTCAGGCCCAACAATTGCAACACGGCGGCTATCCGCTCCTGCGCTAAGGAGCGTGGCATGTGGTAGATATCTGCTTGCAGTTGCAATAGCTCCCGTCCGGTTAAAACCTTATCCAAAGCCACTTCCTGGGCCACAAATCCCAGTTTTTCCCGCACGGCTCTGGGATTTTGCTGCACCGGGATCCCACACACCTCCACCTGGCCCGCATCCGGACGCAAAAGGGTACAAATGCAATGCAGGGTGGTGGTTTTACCTGCCCCGTTGGGGCCGAGAACGCCGTAGATTTGGCCGGGTTCCACTTGGAAAGACACATCTGCTACCGCCACTGTGGATCCATAGCGTTTCTGTAGCTGTTGCACTGAGACCGCAGGAGTATCTGACATAGTCATCCCGTTTCGCTCCCTCTAGGCTATCAAGCCTGTTGAGAAGACGAGGAGTCGAGATTGCCCCCCTTTCTGGCTTCATTTCTGCTGTGGAGAGGCACGATTTGCCAACTGGGCTCTACACTTGGGGATGTGGGGGTGGATGAGCGACATGAAACCAGTGGCCAGTGTCGGGGAGCTGTTGGAACGGTATGCGGCAGGCCAACGGGATTTTGATGGGATCAATCTATCCCGTGGGGATCTGCGGTCGGCACGTCTCTGGCATGTGCGGTTGCGTCAAGCCTTGCTTTGTCGGGCCAGATTGGCCCAGGCCAGCTTAATGGGGGGAGATCTTAGTTTTGCTGACTTGAAATTTGGGGATCTGCGCCAAACCCAACTGCACACAGCCCAGCTGGCGGGGGCGGATCTGCGCTTTGCCGATTTACGGGGAGCCCGGTTGTGGAGAACCTGTCTACGGGGGGCCAATTTGCGGGGATCCCGCCTTGAAGAAGCCCTGCTGCAGGGGACGGTGTTGCAAGGGGCGGATCTGCGAGGAGCGGATTTGCGCCACGTTAATTTGCGCTTCACGAATCTGGAGGGGGCCTTTTTTGACCAGCGCACCCGATTCCCGCCGGATTTTGACCCCGACTGGGCGGGAATGCAGTTGTCCATTTCCACATCCTCCTCCGGAGACTCTGGGGATCCGTCCACATCTGTCTTCAAGAGAGTAAATGGGAGTGAACGCAGCGGGCAGGGCCTAGAACTCCTAACCCCGTAAGGAAGTAGCAGCTGAAGTTCTCAGCAGCATTTGTTCTCCGTAGCGCAACATCATTTCCAACGCCATCAGACGGTTACCCCAGATCTGGACTCGATACGGGTTTTGCAGAGACTTCACCCGCATCCAAGCACCGAGATTTTCCCTGAGGCGGCCTAGCTGTTGACGGGCTTGTGCCAGTGTTTCCAGGGTGGGATCCGCCACCAATGCCGCCAAGGATCCCTCCACCTGCTCGATCTGCTCCACCCATTGGCTTCGTTCCGGTTCTAGGAGCCGCAGTTGTCCCTGTTCGCTCAAAAACATCCACTCCTGCTGGAGCGATTGGAAGCGATCCTGAATGGCCCCAAAGGGATCCCGATGGGGAATGCGAGCGGAGGCAATGGCTGAGCGGCTGAGGATTTCTTCCAGCTCAGGCGTAAACTGACGCACCGCAAACAGGGCAAACCCCCCGGTGGGCAGATCCCGCACCACCTGCATTTGATCCAAAAATTCCACCGCCGGCAGGTTCAACAAATTGAGGCTGGGTAAAAACAGGGCCGAGGAGCGGCTGACGATTTCCAGGTTCGGTTGCACCAGTTGCGCCAAACGCCGCGTATTGCCCGCATAGGTGAGGGGGATCAACAAGTCCAGTTCCCCTGCTTGGATCCACTCCTCCCAGTCCTGTTGCAGCTTTTGTAGACGTTCGTTTTGGGGCAGGGCATAGACGGCTGCTGATAGGATCACGTGCGGATTCAGAGAGCGGGCAGTACGGGCAATGGACTCCACCACCTCGTTAACTTGCTGGGTGCGGTAGCGCGTCCACAACTGCCAGAGGGAGCGATCCGAGAGAGGATCCAACTGCAGCGGATCCACGCCGGAAAGCTGCTGAAACCCTTGTCGAGCCGCTCGGCCAAAACCAAACACATTGCGGCTGGGGGCATTTTGAAAGGGATAGCGAATGTAGTCCAGGTGGATCCCATCCACCCGGTAGTCCTGCACCAGTTCGCGGGTGAGAGCCAAAAGATAACTGCGCACCTGCGGGTTGGCCGGATCCAGCCAGGTTTCCGGTTGCCCACGCGGGAAGAGGTTTCCCCGGTCGTCCATATTGGCCCAGTCGGGATGAGCCGTGAGCACCGGGCCGATGTAGTCCTGGGGTAGGTTGATCTCCGGCAGGATGTTGTGTCGGATATTGCCTACCGCAAAGGTCCAAATCCAGGCGTGCAACTCCATACCGCGCTCATGGGCCAAGCGCACCGCGGCTCGCAAGGGATCCCAGCCCCGAGTCAAGGGGTTTTGTTGGGGGGCAACGCGGCTAGGGTGAATGGCAAACCCAGCATTCATTGTCTCGAAAAAGACGGTGTTGATGCCGGCTTGGGCGAGCCGGTCGAACACCTGCGCCAACCCGGTTTCCGAGCGGGACTCGACAATCGTGCCCCGATCCAACCAAATCGCCCGTACCTCCGGCAATGCCGTCAGCCGATCCACTGGGTAGTTGGCCCACAAATCTGCTCGTGCCTGTTCGAACGCCTGCCGTGCTTGCGTATATTGCCCCGCCTCTACCCAGGCCGGCAGTTGTCGCAGAACGTCGCGGGCGCGCGCCAAAATCGGCTCGTACTCTGTCGCGCCTGACCCGCCTTGGGTCGCCTGGGTCAGCAAGAGGGATCCCTCCACGCGCCCCAATAACCCCCCTAACTCTTGCCGCATCGCCAGCAGCTCGAAGGTGTTGATCGGCAGAGGGGGTGGAGCCACAGGTTGTTCCGCAAGGGGGGCGGATCCCCCTTGAGCACGTTGTAAAGCGGCTTGCAGCCACTGCCGATCCAACTGAGCGGTTTCGTCGGGGAATTCTCCCCAGCGCCAACCCAGGTACACACTTTGTCGGCTGGCAATCACGGCATAGGCATCTCCTCCTACCCCTTCCCAAACGGCGGTCAAGCGGCTTTCGGTGCCAGTGGGTAATAGGGCCCCCCCCGCAATGGCATCATTGGCAGTCACCCCACGCGCCCATTCCCCAGCAAACCCCGTTAAGCGCACCGGGCTGGCGATGGGAATATCCCCACTCCAGTAGGCCCCAATTAAGTTGCGCAAGGGATCCCGAGCCTCAGCGGGAATTTCCAAAGGGCCACTAACAATCACCTGTCCGCCCTCCCGTTGCATCCATTCGCTCAGGGCAGTGGCCTGAGCAGGCGTGAGGCGATTCACATTTGGCAAAAAGACGATCTTGCGCCCTTGTAAAACTGCCGGATTGAGCTGGTCGATCACTTGGTAGGTGAGGCTGCTGCGCTGCAGTTGCCGCTCGATATTGGCCCAGTTTTGCCCCGGCAACCGGACAACGGTGAGTTCATCGGTGAGAGCAGGGGTTTGGCTGTGGGCTGCCCAATGCCAGGTCAGGGATCCCGTCCAGAGGAACAAACTCGCCAATAACAAGCCCAGACCTAGCCCCAAGGGCTTGAGGATTGCCCCCAAGGGATACGGCCTGGTTGAGTTCACTGCTGGGCTTACTACTGGGCTTGATCCATCCGTTCTCAGCATGGGATCCCTCAAACTTCTTGAAGAGTACTCGACCGGAGTGCAAAGGTTGAACCTGCACTGCCCAGGCCCTATCGACTGGCTATTCAACTCGGTTATTCAATTTAATCAGGTCAATCAGACGGTTCAAAAGGATGCAGAGCTGACTCTCGAGAGGATGCCGTGACAAGCGGCTGACTCCAGGGTGTCCACAGACCGATCAGGGATTGATCTGAAACTCCAGGTTGTAGGTCTGCAGTAGGTTCACGGTTTCATGATCCGTGATGTTGGTGTCAGACAGTTCTAGATTGTAAAAATCGATAAACTCTTCGTGGTCGAAGTAGGGGCCAGCGTGCCAAGTGCCCATCTCCAACTTGATGAAGCGATCCCCCGGCACCCGAAATGCCTGGATCTGATCCACATGCAGCTCATCCGCCGGTGGCGCAACCCCAACGAACCACTCCTTGCCATTCAGGGATCCCAGACATTGGGTGCAATGGGCATGATGGGTAATCTGGGTAAATTTAAGACCGCGACGAGGCAGACGCATGATGTAGAAGCGGGGCTGGCCTTGATTCAAAGACAACTGGGCATCTTGGCCATCGAAGGGCTTGTGGTCGGGAATCGGGCAGATCACCTGCCCGAAGGGGGCGAAGTTTTCTGCATCGACCAAATGGGCCTTCAGTTGGCGCAGTTGGCTGGTCACCATTCCCTTGTCCTCCAAATCAGCACACCAACGGCGACCCACATCTTATCAAGCATTCTCAGGCAAAGGGATCCGAGGTTCCGTCTCAGGGCAAGGAATAGAGGGTTGATGGTTAAAGTGAAGAAGAATAGGCTGTCAATCGCAACGGTCAACTGTTATGACGCTTAGGGCGATGCGACCGGATTTGAAAGGGCTGCGCATTTCCTCGGCCCAAGTGGAGAGCCTAACCCAGGTGCCCGTTGGCTGGCTGTACCGACCTCGCTCTGTTCGGGGGGCTTGGAGTTGGCTGCGCAGTTTTACGGCCTTCTGGGATTCCTTGCGCCTTTTGCTGGTACTGGATCTGCTCTGTCGGCTGGTGGTTTGGAATGGATCCCTGCTCACCCTTTTGGGCCGAATTTTGATCCCTGGTTTGCGCTCTGTCACCTGGGGATCCCTGGCCTTGGAATGGGGGATCTTTGTGGTTCTAGCGGCTCTGCACCAGGCTTTCTGGATGGTCCGTAGCCGCCGCATGCCCCTGCTGTTGAATCTGCTGGAAGAGGTGGATCGGTACAACAATCTAATCCAGGCGATTCAGATCAACGATGAGCTGGAGGAGGCGGGCAATGGGACGGTACAACTAACCCAACGGGCTCAGGTGATCGAGGGGTTGAAACTAACCCGCGCGGATTTGGTGCGGGCCCTGAAAACAGAACGGATTCTGCGGCAAAACCAAGCCTTCATCGACAGCCAAAGTGAACTGTTTGCCAGCAACCTTGCCACCCTAACGGCATTACAAGTGAGTGAGCAGGCTAGTGAACAGGGACGACTCTTGGATGCTGCCCTGCAGATTGCTCTAGATGTCCGCTCCGAAATGCAGAAGTTGCAGGAACGGACTTCCCGCAAGACCCAAGAGTAGGGATCCCGGACGGATCCCAGCCTCAAAAGATATCTTGATTTAACAACTTGGTCAGGCGTTCCAGACCTTTTTTCACCTGGCGCGAGACGGTGACCGCACTGATACCCAGCCGCTCTGCCGTCTCTTTTTGGGTGAGGTCGTAGAAAAAGACAAACTCCAGAATGGTGCGGGTGCGTTGCTCCAGTTTGGCCAAGGCATTTTGGAGACGAATGCGATCTTCTTCCGCCAACTGAAAACTGCGGTAACGCTGATCCGGAACAATTTCACCCAAAGCAACGCTATCCTCTTCGGTTTGAATGGGAGCATCCAGGCTGAGCAAAAGGCTGTTTTGTAGGGCTAGCTCCATCTCCTGCCATTCCTGTTCCGTCAAGTCCAGTGCTTCTCGCACCTCGGCTTCGGAGGGAGGACGGCCCAACTCTTGCCGCAACCGGGCGATCTCCTTCTTGGCTTGCCGTTGTAGGGTAGCCCAGCGGCGTGGGATCCGCATCGTCGGGCTTTTGTCCCGCAGGTAGTGTTGAATTTCTCCCCGAATGTAGGGCATGGCAAAGGAGCTAAAAGCCAAGCCACGAGTAATGTCAAAGCGTTCGATCGCCTGAATCAACCCTAAGCAACCAATTTGCATCAGGTCGTCGTACCCTTCCGTGCATTGATTGCGCCAGTGATGAGCTTCTTTACGCACCAAGCCCAGGTTCAGTTCCACCAAACGATTGCGCAAACAGGGATCCGGACGCTGGTGGTACAGCCGCAACAGTTCAGTAGTGCGAGTTTTAACATCCTCAGTAGATGCCATAGCGTCACACGCGGCTGGGAATCCAGAATCGCCAAGAGGAGCATCGGGCGAAGGCAGCGGAGTCAGAGCTGAAAGGGGGAGGCGAGGGGCAATCGTCATGGGCAACCACTTTGACGGCTAGGTATACTAGAGAAACCACAGAAAGAAAACCCAGTATTTTTATATACGCATTTCCGTCCAATCAGGCCGTAAGGCAAGCTGGAGGTAGTGTCAGCTACATCACTCAGAATGGCTGAGATTTGCTACTAACCCCGACGTTCTCAGTTTGACCAGCTTTCTTCGCCCGGGCAACGGCATCTCTACGGAAAAAACTCAAGTTTCATCCGCAAAAGAGCGTGATTCTACCCTCGGATCGAATAAATTGTTGTATTTTCTACGTCTGACGGGCACCTGAGTACGGTCTTTCGATCTCAGGTGGTAGCTGATGAGAGCGAGGAATCCGCCCTTGTCAAGAAGGCCGCAAAACTGGGATCTTCCCGAATCAGGTCGAAATAGGGTTCCGAGGCTAACATGGGGCGGTATCGTTCAGGATCCAACCGCAGGGCTTGCTCTAGGGCTTGCACCGCCTGGGGGACTTGGCCCTCCCAGGCATAGCAACAGGCTTGGGAGTAATGGGCTTCTGCATGGTCAGGATCCAACTGTAGGGTTCGCGCAAAACTGTGAATGGCCAGCTCGTAGAGGTTCAAATCCATCAAGGCCAAGCCGCGATAAACCCAAATTTGTCCCCGTTCCGGATCCCGTTCTAGGGCACGATCGTAGCTGTTGAGCGCTTCCATGGCCTTGCCCAGGCGGTGCTGGGCGAGGCCGTAGCTGGCCCAGAGGGCAGCCGATTCCAACCCCAGTTGCAGGGCCCGTTCGTAGCTGGCCAAAGCATCTGCGTAGCGTTCCAGCCGAAACAGGGCTAACCCACGGCTTTGCCACACCTGGGCATCTACCGGATTGATGGCGAGTGCTTTGTCGTAGCTGGTTAGGGATCCCTCGAAACGACCCAAAGAAGCCAGGGTTAACCCATGTAGATACCAGGCTTCTGGGCTATCCGGGCTGATCTTGAGGGCACGGTTGTAGGCGCGCAACGCTTCTTCCCAGCGACCCAACTGGCCAAGGGTATTGGCTTGGTTAAAGCAGGCTTCGAAGAAATCGGGCTGCAGTTGCAGGGCACGGTCGTAGCTGGCCAGCGCTTCCTGATGGCGGCCCAGAGCATCAAGGGCAGAGGCCCGGTTGTTCCAGGCTTGGGGAAAGTCCGGCTTCAGCTCCAGAGCGCGGTCGTAGCTAGCCAGAGCCGCTTGGTATTGACCCATCTGGTCGAGGAGGGTAGCACGGTTGTACCAGGCGATGGGATCCTGCGGTTGCTTGGACAGGGCGCGGTTGAAGGGATCCAGCTGGGCGGTTTGTGCTGGGGAGAGATCAGCCGGTGGGGGTGGCAAAACCGTTTCGGTCTCTGTCTCTTGGGCGGCTCGGTTGCGTCGCCGCAGCTGCCAGGCCCATGCCGCAGCCCCCAACAACAAACCCACCCCCAGCACCAACACTCCCAGGTCAGTCGGGGCACCCTGAAACGGCATCGTCAACTCCTCATCCGGATTACAACATCACCAAAAAAGGCAGCGGATCACTCACTCCGGCTGGAGAGATCAGCTCAATCCGCTTTTCTCCAGGATAGGTACTGGGATCGATCTCAAAGGTGACGGTCAGTTGTTCGGCACTGGCTTGCACGGCTTCTTTCGCCTGCCCCAAGGGATCCCCAAAGCGAACCCGGATCCCTTTGCCCGCTGGGCTCACCCGAATCTCGGTCACCTGATCCAGATGGGATCCCTCCAGCGTACAGACGATCACATCCCCCACAAACGCCTCCAGAGGCCAGCCCCGCCGCACTTCCGGTCTAGACATCGTTATTTCATCCCCCGTGTTCATGCTTGCATCCAACACCCCTCAATACTCCAGTCCAAAGCGGTCCTGGTGGCAGAGGGGTTCCTCGTCTGCGGGCATAGCTCCCTGCCAACCCTCTAGAGAAGACGGAGTGGGCGAAAGAGTCACCGCAGTGGCCCGCAGCAGGATCTGTTGATCTGAGCCAACACTCACCAAACGAGGCAGATCTCCAAGACTATCCGCGACCGCAAACAACACCCGTTCCTGCGCCTGGGGATCCCAACCCAGCAGCTCAGCATACCCCAGCGCGGGTGGCGAATCCCAAATTTGAACCGGCGGGATCCCTGTGGAAGAGACCGGTAAGGGCCAGATCACGGCGCGATCCCAACTCAAATCCGTCTGGAACCAACCCTCATACTCCCGCGCCAGCAGGGTGTGATCTTGCCAGGCTAGAGGCAGGATCATGGCAAAATCCAACGGCTCCGCAGGGGCATAGACGGAAGCTGCCGCCTGATACAGCACCTGGAGTGCCCCAGTACGGGTATTTTCGGCAAACAGAACACTCGTCAACCGCCCCACTTCCGGCGTGGCCACCAAATCCAGACGGGTATACACCTGCCAATCCCCATCCGGAGCGGGTAAGGGATCGCTGCGCAGTAGACCCACCAAGGTACATTGCCGCTGCCGCGCTTGATCCCGCAAGCCATAGACCCAATCCCAAGGAATGGCAACGGACTTAGTAGGCAGCGAAGGGGATGGGATCCCGTCTTGGAGGAGAGGAGTTGCTAAGGCCATCCCCCTTCCAGTCCAGATGACCAGAAGGGTAAGGATGCCTCCCCAACATTGGAGAGCATTGTGCTTGATCGGATTCACCATCCCCTTCACCCACCTTCTGCGGTTCGACAACGGCTTTGAGATCTCTTGTGCGGTGCTCTTAGCTGCGGTCTTCCTCTAGGCGCAGTTGTACCGACTGGCCATGGGCGGGTAACCCCTCCGCCTGGGTGAGGGCCTGAATCGCCCCTGCCACCTCCCGCAGCGCCATAGGACCGTACTGGATCAGGCTGGAATGCTTGAGAAAGGTCTCGACCCCCAAAGCGGAAGCATAACGGGCTGCCCCGGCGGTGGGCAGTGTGTGATTCGGGCCGGCCAGATAATCCCCCACGGCTTCCGGGGTGTGGTGCCCGAAGAAAATCGCCCCCGCATGACGAATCGGCTCCAACAAAGCCCAGGGATCCGCCACTTGCAACTCCAGGTGCTCCGGAGCAAACAGATTGGACAGAGCCGCGGCTGTCTGTAAATCCGGCACGATGGCAATCAGCCCGTAATTGGCCACCGACTTTTCCACCAGCAGCCGATTGGGATGAGCCTCGACTTGGGTGGCCACCGCCTGTTGCACCTGTTGGGCCAACTTCGGATCGGGGGTGAGGAGAATCGCCGCTGCCAAGGGATCATGCTCCGCCTGGGCCAGCAAATCTGCCGCCAGATGGATCGGGTTGGCGCTCTCGTCAGCGATGATCAACACCTCAGAGGGCCCGGCTAGGGAGTCGATCCCCACCGTGCCGTACACCTGCTTCTTGGCCAGGGTGACATAAATGTTACCGGGGCCGGTGATCACATCCACCTTCGGGATCGTCTCCGTTCCGTAGGCCAAAGCTCCGATCGCTTGGGCTCCGCCGACCCGATAGATGGTTTGAATCCCGGCTTCTTGGGCGGCCACCAAAATAGCAGGGTTGACCCCTTTCCCTCCGGATCCATCGGATCCCGGCGGTGTCACCATAACAATTTCAGGAACCCCAGCCACTTGGGCAGGGATGGCGTTCATCAACACCGTGCTGGGATAAGCCGCTCGCCCACCAGGAATGTACAGACCGGCTCGATCCACCGGGCGATATTGCTTACCGAGAATAATTTCAGGGGCGGGAAACATCACCCAACTGCTAGGCACCCGCTGGCGGTGAAAAGCTTCAATGCGCTCTTTGGCCAGTCGCAAGGCAGTAAGCAACTGAGGCGATACTGCTTGGTAGGCTGCTTCCAGCTCTGCCCCAGACACCCTGAGTTCCGAGGGGCTCAACTCCACTTGGTCAAACTCAGCCGTGTACTCCAGCAGGGCACGATCCCCCTGACGGCGTACCGATTGCAGGATCTCCCGCACTGTCGCCTCGCGGTGAATGTGTTGTTCGGCCTGAGTGCGCTCCGAGATCCGTCTCAGCTCGGCTTCAGCCTCGATCATCTGGGTGACGATTCTCAGCATGGCAACTCCTTCGCGTAGCGTGCCCTAAGCACAGGGTAACGAGGGATCCGGCGGCATCGCGGTAGCAAAGCAGATCTTTACTGCACCGGTTTGCGGCGGCAAAAGGAGCAATCCCTAGGCAGGGATCCCTTCTGCACCTAGCGTGATCCGGGTCGGTCATGGTCATAGCTTAGCTTGTATTTTCGTCAGCCAAAAACTAGACAGAGTCCTCCAATGGCAGTATCTAGAGGGATTTCATCGTTCCTTCTACAGGCGCAGTTCAGCCGATTTGATCAGGTTGCGAAAATCATGAATCACCTCTTCACAACGATGGAAAAACGCCAGTACCCAATCCCGCAGTACCTTCTGATGGGTCTCGTCCAATTCCTTGAGGGTACCGCTATAGCGAATCTGGCCACTGCGCTCGATCTCAAACTGGTTCAACCATTCCGCGTCGGATCCCTGTTGTTGTAGCACCTCCTGCCGTGCTGCTTTCCAGTAGTTGACGATCACCGCTTTACCCAGATAGCCAGTTGTAATTTGACAGAGACGGTTCAGGGAGCGCATAAAGGTATCCATCTCCATGCGCGTACCAGAAGCGGCGGAGGGGAGGGTAGAGGTTGTCGGCTGAGTAGCGCTTGAGCTGGTCTCCAGTTGGCTGGTGAAGAGGCGAAAGGTGACCAGACCCTTTTGGGTATCCCGCTGCAGTTCTGTACGCAGGCGATGCACGGCCAAGCTGTAGACGGGCATCACTATGTCGTCATTGACCGCCACCAGCAACACCCATTCGGCGCTGAGGGGGTAGACAAACACCCGCTGCTCGGCAAACTGGAAGTCGAAATAGTCAAACCCCTGAGGCATGGTTTCCAAGACCTGAAACAAGCCCTGGGCAAGGGCCTGCTGCTGGCGGCTATCCAAATCCTGAAAAGATCGATAGAAGTAAGGGCGACCTGTACGGCTCAGGAGTGCCACTCCCATTACCCCTTGGATGGACAAAAAGCTATCGAGAGTTTCTTTCTCCATGCCCAGTAGGAGCCAGCTTGAGTGAACATATCTTCTCTAACATCCTGGCTTAGAATACTCGCGGATGGGTGAGCGTGGGAGGTAGCTCCGATGATTGGCTTTACCCCTGTGATTACAATACAACCCAAAACTGTCTATCCCCATAGCAGCGGGCAAGCCAGAGTAAGCCCGACAAAACCGTTTCGCTAGGTTCTCTTAATTTATCTTCCTCTTAGGGATCCAGTCCTGCCCGTTCCAACACCTCCAGCAAGTTGGGAATGGGAACCCAGGCATCTTCTCGATCCAGCTCGGGGCTGGCAAGCAGGGCCACCAAGGCCGGGTCACAAACGGGGGCCACCAACGGGAAGTACCTTAACGCTGCCACCTGCGCAATCGTCCAAAAGTAGGGCAGCAGGGCATTGCTGGGCAGGATCTCCATCACGAGGGTCTGGGGCCGACAAAAGGCGAGATTGGTCAGGCCCGCTCCATGGATCCCGATCACTACTTCTGCCCCCTGCATCAGGGCAATTTGCTCCGGCAGGGAGAGGGTTTCCAGCTGTACCGACACAAAGCCCCAAGGTTGCAGAGCAGCCAGCACCTCCGCTTCGTTAATCACCCGTCGCCAACGGGCAGAACGGCGACTGATGTAAATGCGGCGGGGGTATGAGTGGGACAAGCTAGGTTGAACCAATTGGGCCAACCGTTGTAGCACCTGCAAACTCTGAGGGGTCAGACAGCCCACCGGCCCGGCGGTGGAGGGCACGATCAAGGTTTGGGCTTGCACATGGGATCCCCCCAACGGCTCGAAACTGAGAATGCGTTCTGACGGGATCCCCAAGGTGGCCAAGGTTTGCTGTTGAAAAGGCTTGCCCTGATAGCCGTGAATCAGGATGGGGAGGGGGGAGCTGAGGATCCCGGCTCGCCGCAGGATATCGAGGGCGGGCAAAATATCCACCATCCAGTGGAAGTAGTTAACCGCTCCTAAAGGCAACAGGGCTACGGGGCCATCCAACCGGATCGGCGGGGGGAGATGCGGTAAATCCAAAATCGGGTGGTGTTGCAGGTGATCCGGCCAGTAGTCCTGGTCGAGAAATTCCGGCGGTGGCAAACATAGAGACAAATCCGTGAGCAGCTCCCCTTGGCGGGTCAAGACAGCACTGCCGAAGCTGGCGTACAAGTGGCGGGGATAATGGCCCGCATGGACGGATCCCTGGGGGATTTGAGCCACAAAAGTCTCTGGCAAAGGAATCCGTTGCGGGCGTAGCTTTGGCAGCAGGTTGGGATCCCGAGCAGGAGGGGATCTCAAGCTCATGCTCCCTGCCGGATCCAGGGGTTGGTAGCTCCCTTCTCCCGTGGTTTGGTGCCAGTGCTTCGTAGTGAGATAGCCCTGAGTCGGTACGGGCCAGAGATCAGACACGGACGGCTTGCTTTGCAGAGAAGTCCCTGCCTGCGGGATGGGGGATCCTGCCGAAGGTGGGGCGAAGCGTTGCCGCCAAGCAGCATACATTGCCGGCCAGGCCACCTCATCCGCCTCCCCTTCCATCGGTAACCCAAGCTCCAGAGGGCCCTGCCCATCAGGGCTAACCCCCAAGGCCCGTAGCCGGTCTTTTTCCACTGCAACAGCCCGCCGCCACTGTTGCCAGGCTGCCTCGGGCTGATCCAACTGCACCCAGGCTTCTACCCAATAGCTGTGCAGTCCTTGAGCGGTGGCATCCCGCGCCTCAGCCGCCTGGAAACAGTGCAAAGCCTGCTGGGGATCCCGTAAATCCAGCCAGATCAAGCCCAATTGCACCCAAGGCTCAGCCCAGTCCGGGCGCAGCTGAGCAGCTTGTTGGAGCGGCCCGATCGCCTCTTTCAATCGGCCCAACTTGAATAGGCTCAGCCCCCACTGTAGAAAGCTCTCCGCCGCCGTCGGATCCCGTTGACAAGCCTGTTCAAACCAAGCCGCCGCTGATGACCACAGCCGCCGTCGCTCTTGGGTCAAACCAATTCGGTGAGCCGCCAAAGCCGTGGGAAAAGCCCGCTCCAGCCCCTCCACAGAATCGACCCCCTCCAAACACTGCTGGTACAGCATGGCCGCCTGCGGCCAGTGGCCACTTTCCCACAACTCTTCCGCCAACTCCTGCAGGGTTCTCAACCACTGATGAAGAGCCTCAATCTCTGGCACACCCCTCTCCATCAGGAGGGCCACCCCCTCCTGCCAAGTTAGCTGCGCTGCCAGTTCCTGGCCCAGAAACTGTTGGGCTGAGCCCAGGCACCAGTAAAGCTCAGCGGTCAGGGATCCCTGTTCAATTTGCTGCTGCAAGTGGGTGGCAACCTGTGCGTAATCCCCTTGCCGCCAATCGACACGGATCACAGTAAGCTTTGGGTGGGAGAAGAGGAGAGCTGGGCTGGGATCCATGTCTTATCCATGTCTTCAGGATGAGAAACAGTGTTACAAACTGCAACAACCCTCCCACTCTGGGTGCATCACCCTAGTATTCTAGGCTTGGCTTCTCCTTCAGGGATCCGGCTTCCATCCTTCTTAGCGAGGGGTTCGGGTTGGATCGCAAGGTAGCCCCTTTTCACAGGACATCGTCCTCGGCCTTTGCTGGCAAATTTTTTCGATCAAAACGGAGTTTAAAAGATCGATGGGTATCAACGCATCAGGTGGCACAGTCGTCTCCCGCCCCCGTCTTTACCAAACCGTGCCCGTATCGACCATCTCCCAAGCGGAACAGCAGGATCGCTATCTGGGGCGCACCGAGCTGGATCGTCTTGATGATTTTTTCTCCAATGGCCTGAAACGGCTGGAAATCGCCCAGGTGATTGCAGATAACTCCGAAATTATTGTCAGTCGTGCTGCCAACCGCATTTTTACCGGCGGGTCGCCGATGGCCTACCTAGAGCGTCCGGACGTGGTGGAGGATGTGAAGGAAGGCTTCAAGCTGGGCACCGCTTTCTACGTTGAATCTACCGGTGGTTTTGTCGAGGCTATTCGCAACATTTTCAGTGCCAGTGGCGTTGAAATTCCGCCTAACTTTCGTCCCATCAACGTCTCCCGCTACGGCGCTGCCAATATGCGCAAATCCTTGAGGGACATCAGTTGGTTCCTGCGCTACGTCACCTATGCCCTAGTCGCCGGGGATCCCAGCATCATCACCGTCAACACCCGTGGTTTGCGGGAGATTATCGAAAATGCCTGTTCTGCGGAGGCTACCATTGTTGCCATTCAGGAGATGAAACGGGCTTCCGCCGGTTATTTCCGCAAGGATTCCGCTGCCATCGCCATTATCAACCAATATTTCGATGTTCTGCTCAGCGAGTTCATTGCTCCTAGCCCTTCCGACAAGCTGCGGCAACGCAACGCTAGCACTGCCGATGGCACCCGTCTGCAAGGGCTACAACTGCCCCAGATTTACAACTTGGCTGCCGAGAAAGTGCCGGTATTCGCCATGAAGCCGGGGCTTTCCAATTCGGAGAAAGAAGAGGTTATCAAAGCGGCTTACCGCCAGGTGTTCGAGCGGGATATCCGGCGGGCCTACAGCCTCAAGGTTTCTGATCTGGAATCCAAGGTGAAAAACGGCGAGATCTCCATGAAGGAGTTCATCCGTCGCCTGGGGAAATCGGAGCTGTACCGCAAGCAATTCTACGAACCGTTCATTAACAGCCGAGTGGTGGAGCTAGCCTTCCGCCATTTCTTGGGGCGGGCTCCTGAAACCCGTGAGGAAGTGCAGACCTACTTCTCAATCATCTCGACCAAAGGCTTAGCCGGATTGGTGGATGCCTTGGTGGATAGCCGCGAATATGGTGACTACTTCGGCGAAGAAACTGTACCCTACCTGCGCAAACTGGGGGTGGAAGCCCAAACCAGTGCCAACTGGGGAGCCAAATTCGACCTTTACAACTACGCGGCTCCCCGGCGCAAAGTGCCCCAATTCATCACCCTCTTTGCCCGCTACAATCGGCCTCTACCGGATCAGCACGTGTATGGTTCTGGCAATGATCCACTGGAGATCCAATTTGGGGCTATCTTCCCGAAAGAAACTCGCTCCCCCAGTACTCGCCCAGCGCTGTTCAACAAAGATGTCAAGCGCATCTTGATCCGGCGCGGTT
Organism: Thermostichus vulcanus str. 'Rupite'; assembly: GCF_022848905.1. Classification (NCBI taxonomy): domain Bacteria; kingdom Bacillati; phylum Cyanobacteriota; class Cyanophyceae; order Thermostichales; family Thermostichaceae; genus Thermostichus; species Thermostichus vulcanus. The sequence continues at coordinate 11,314 of NZ_JAFIRA010000029.1, read as the reverse complement.
TTGCCCTAGCCAACGAGCGCACCACCCCCAACACCGCCCCGATTCCCAGCAGCCTGGGGGCCAAGATCTTCAAACTCACCCAAACCCCCATCAACCGCAGCAGCAAAATTGGGGCCCGCTCTGGGGCAACGGGCAGCGAGGGATCCACCCAAGCGGTGATTCGGGCCTGTTATCAGCAGGTGTACGGTTATGTGCCCTACGAAGGGCAGCGGCTGACCCGCTGGGAGATCAAGCTGGAATCCGGCGAGATCACGGTTAAGGAGTTTATTCGCCAACTGGCCAAATCGGATCTGTTCCGCAACAAGTACTGGTCGAGCCTCTACGTCTGCAAAGCCATCGAGTTTATCCACCGCAAACTGCTGGGTCGGCCCACCTACGGGCGGCAGGAAATGAACCCCCTCTTCGATATTGCCTCCAAGAAAGGGTTCTATGCCGTGGTAGATACGATCTTGGACAGTGAAGAATATCGGCAAGCCTTTGGGGAAGATACAGTGCCCTACGAGCGCTACCTCACCCCTGGGGGTCTTTCTCTGCGGCGGATGCGGCCCGGTTCCAGCGATATGGCGGCAACGAAGCCGATCCGTACCGACGACGATATCCCGTTGTTTGTCAAGTTGGGGCAGCCGCAAGACCTGCCTTCGGGAGAGTTGGAGATTCAGCGGCGAGTGCAGCAGGGGGTACCAAAGGTGCGCCAAGAAACCCCGATCTTCAAGCTCACCAGCCTCGCCAATAAGGCGGAAGTGAACAACCTGATCCGCGCTGCTTACCGGCAGGTGTTTGAGCGGGATATGGACATTTACAGCATCAGTTCCGAGCTGAGTGTGGCCGAATCCAAGTTGCGCAATGGGGAGATCACCGTCAAGGAGTTCATCGAGGCGCTGGGGTGTTCGGAACTGTATCGCTCAGAATTCTATGCTCCCCACCCGAATACCAAGGTGATCGAGTTGGGCACCAAGCACTTCTTGGGGCGTGCACCACTGAATCAGCAGGAGATCCGCAAGTACAACCAGATCCTGGCCACCCAAGGGGTAAAAGCCTTTGTGCGCGCCCTGTTGAACACCCAAGAGTATCGGGATGTCTTCAATGAGGATGTGGTGCCCTATCGCCGCTTCCCCACCTTGCCAGCCGCCAATTTCCCCAACACACAAGATCTGTACGGTCGCCTGACCAAGCAAAACAAAGAGCTGGTGGTGCCCAGCTTCAGCCCGGTGGGCAATGATCGCAGCTAGGGCATTGCTTAGCTTGCTGAACTGAATTCATCACTGGATTCATCCAGCCCCCTGATTCCACACTGGGATCCGGGGGTTTCTTGACGGGGAAAAGGGATCCCGTTCTTCAACTCCACAGGGGTAAAGGCGACTGAGCCTCGTAACCCAGATGCCGCAGAGCCGCAGGAGTGATCACCCGACCACGGGCGGTGCGCTGCAGATATCCAATTTGCAACAGGTAAGGCTCGTAGACTTCCTCGATCGTCTGGGGATCCTCACCCGTGACCGCCGCCATCGTATCCAGGCCGACAGGCCCCCCCCCAAACTGCTCCACCAACATGGTCAACAATTTGCGATCCGTCCAATCCAGCCCCATCGGATCCACATGGAACAATTCCAGGGCAGCGGCGGCAACCGCTTGGCTAATGTGGCCATCCCCCCGCACCTGGGCATAATCTCGCACCCGTTTGAACAGGCGGTTGGCAATACGGGGTGTGCCTCGGGAACGTTGGGCAATCTCAGCCGCCCCCTCGGGATCGATAGAGGTATTCAAGAGGCGAGCCGTGCGCATCACGATCTGCACCAATTCGTCAGGTTCGTAAAAGCGTAGCCGCTGCACCTGGCCAAAGCGATCCCGCAACGGAGACGTGAGCGCCCCAACGCGGGTGGTGGCCCCCACCAGGGTAAATCGTTCCAAGGGTAGAGAGGTCATGCGGGCAGAGCGACCCTTGCCAATGGTGATATCGAGGCGAAAATCTTCCATGGCCGGATAGAGCAATTCTTCCGTGACTTTGGGCAGGCGGTGGATCTCGTCGATAAAGAGCACATCCCCCCGCTTCAGGCGTACCAAATACCCGGCAATGTCCCGTGGGCTTTCTAGGGCTGGGGCTGTGGTCATGTAAAACTGGGATCCCATTTCAGCCGCCAAAGCTGCCGCCACGGTGGTTTTGCCCAAGCCGGGTGGGCCGTAGAACAACAGGTGATCCAATGGCTCTTGGCGAGACCGGGCCGCTGCGATCACGATGGCCAGCACTTCCTTGAGTTCCGTTTGGCCAATGTACTCCGCAAGAGTGCGGGGACGGAGAGATTCCTCTTGCCCTTCGGCGGGGTGGGCTTGAGGCTGGAGCAAGTCTTCACCAGTTTTGGGGGCATTTTCCACCCTCAGGAGCAAGGGATCCGGGGCAGCGAGGTTTTGGGGTTGAGAGTCTGGGGTGGCCTCTAAAGGTTCTTTAGATTCCTTACGAACCTTCCTTGGTTGCGTGCCCTGTTGCGGGTGATCAGCATCTCGTGAGGAAATGATGGCCATAGTCCCTTCACCAACCCAACCGAAAACGGCCCCAATACCTGAGGCGGTTGCCATACTCTAACTCTGAATCTTAGAAGCTGCTAAAAAAGAGTGAAGTGGATATTACCTGTGCAAAAACTCCTGGCAATCGACGAACTCGCTCTACCCGCAAGTTAGTTTAGAAACAGCTTCTGAATCTAGATACAGCTCTTTCATGCTCTGCAGTCGCGTGTCGCGTAGCATTAGCGTTGCGTAGCAACAATGTCTACGGCAGGCTGCGCCACCCCAAAAGTAACGCGGGTTTACTACAAAGCGGTGGTGTCCCTAACCCCTTTCAAAAGGGCTAGAGTGCTCCGCACTGCTGTCGCGAAGGGGATTGACCCCGTGCTAGGTGACTGGTGTTGGGGCCGCTGTGACCCTCCGGGTCGTGCGTAGGACAAGAGGCATTAGCAAAGCCTGTCGGAGACAGATGCGCTAGCGTGCACCTGGTGTAAAGGGTTGTAGGCTATTTTTCAGAGTAGTGCGAACCTGGAAGGCGAAAAGGACGGGATCCCGTTCCTCTGAGGATCTAGGCTTCCTTGTAGATACCACAAATGCTCAGGAGTAGGCGTAAGCTGAGAGAGGATCCCTTGACCGGTTGTGACAATGGCTCATTCCCAACCCTCTTCTCCTGAAATCTCCCCACAAGATCCACGGGCACTGCGCAAAGCCCTGCGGGGATCCGCTACCTACTTTGCCAAAGGGTTTGAAGAACACAAGGATCAGGTGCAATCGGATCTGCAAACCACTTACAAAAGCCCGCTGGTGGAGCAAATCCGCGCCCAGTCTTACCGTTATCAACAGGGAGAGATCACCATTCGCCTGGCCAAGGCTTTTGGCTTCTGCTGGGGGGTGGAACGAGCTGTGGAGTATGCCTATGAGGCGCGGCGACGCTTTCCGGATCGGCAACTGTGGATCACCAATGAGATCATCCACAATCCACTAGTCAATCAGCACCTAGAGGCTATGGGGATCCGCTTTGTCGGCAAAGGCCCGGATGGGAAAAAGGATTTTTCCCAAATTCAGCCGCAGGATGTGGTGCTTTGGCCAGCCTTTGGGGCGAGTGTGTCGGAAATGGAGTTTTTCCGGTCACAGGGGAATGAGATTGTCGATACCACTTGTCCTTGGGTCTCCCGAGTTTGGAACCAAGTGGACAAGCATCGGGCGGCCCAATTCACGTCCGTTATCCACGGCAAATACAATCACGAAGAAACCCTCGCCACCAGTTCCTTTGCCCAGAAATATCTGGTGGTGCTGAACCTAGAAGAAGCAGAATGGGTCGCTCGCTACATTTTAGAAGGAGGAGATGCGGCAGACTTTCAGCAGCGTTTCAGCAAAGCCACCTCTCCCGGCTTTGATCCGGATCAAGATCTAGAGCGGATCGGCATCGCCAACCAAACCACCATGCTAGAAGGAGAAACCCGCGCCATTGCCAAACTGTTTGAAACCACCATGCTGCGTAAATATGGCCCGCAACAGTTGGATGACCACTTCATGAGTTTCAACACCATCTGCAACGCCACCCAAGAACGGCAGGATGCCATGTTCGAGCTGATTGAGGATCCCTTGGATGTCATGGTGGTGATTGGTGGATTCAATTCTTCGAATACCACCCACCTACAAGAGATTGCTTTGGAAAAGGGGTTGCCCTCTTTTCATATCGATGGCCCCGACTGTATCCAACCTGGTAACCGCATCCGTCACAAGCCCCTGCACCAAGACATAACGGTTACAGAAGGTTGGCTGCCCAATGGGCCTGTTCAAATTGGCATCACCTCCGGAGCCTCTACACCGGATCGCGTCGTGGAAGAAGTGATTCGGCGCATTTTTGCCCTACGGGAACCCTCGGAGCTCCCTTTCTGACACCTGCCTGATGGGATCCCAAACCCCTGACGGGATCCCATGCGCTCTTTGAGGCTACTGTTGCGTGTTCACCACCCTTTTTCAGGTCTACTTGCCGTTGCTGGGCTGGACAATGCTGGGGTTCCTTCTCCAGAAAGGCATGCCCACCCACTGGGATCGTTGGGTAGGGCCCTATCCACTGGGGCGGTTCATGTTTTGGGTCGGGGTACCTCTCAGTATCATCGGATTCATGCAGGGGGTGGATCTCTCTGGACAAATCTGGGTTGCTCCCCTGATCTGCTGGCTGTCGGTGGGGCTGGGATTTGGAATGACCAGTACTTGGCTCTGGTGGCAACAGCAGCGGTGGGAAGGAGCAGCACGGACAGCTCTTATCTCCTGGAGCAGTGCCCAGCAGGGTAGTTTCCATTTAGCAGCCACCCTCGGGAATACCGGTTATTTGGGCTACCCCATTTGTTTGGCGGTGGCAGGGAGAGCTTACTTTGGCTGGGCATTGTTTTACGATCTGTTGGGCACCTTGCTTATGGCCTATGGGTTTGGGGTCTGGGTGGCCAGCCGCTACGGCAACGCCTGTACCCAAGCCTGGCAAGTCGGGATCCATATCCTGCGCACCCCTGCCCTATGGTCCTTTGGAATGGGCCTACTGCTGGCGCGTGAACCGCTGCCGGGGTGGCTCTCGCAGGGGCTTACTGCTTTTGCTTGGGGTATGATTCCCCTGAGTTTGCTGCTGCTGGGGATGCGGTTGGCACAGGTTAAACAGTGGGGAGCTTTTCGTCCAGCCGGAGTGGCCCTATGTATTAAGCTATTGCTCGTCCCTTTACTGGTGGGCGTGGGTTTAGCCTTCACCTCTTATCCACCACTCGCCAAATTGGTACTGGTTTTGCAGTCCGGTATGCCCCCCGCTATTGCCACGTTGGTACTCACGGAAGAATACGACCTGGATCGGGAGGTTACTGTGACGGCTCTGGCGGTGGGGTATTTAGCGGTTTTATTGACTTTGCCCCTCTGGCTGGGGCTGTGGGGATCCTAAAAGATCCCTAAAAGATCCGAGAGATCTTACTTTAGAGAAAGATCTTTACCGATCAATAGGCCAAGTGAGACAAGGTCTGCTCAAGATAGTGATGCACCAGCTGATCCAGCTCAGCATCTTGGCTGGGCAACTCGCGTCCCTGTAACCATCCTTGAAAACCAGAGCTTTCCACAATCGCCTGACGCAATGGCTTCCAAACCGCTTGCACACACAGTGCCGTATCAGAACTGAGAGCAGGACTTGTCATGGCAAGGAAGAGTAGAAATCAACTACTTTCAGAATAACGTGGATTCCAGTCGGGTTTGGCTGCCCAGGATACAAACTCTGGCTATTCCGCTCCGTTGCGATGGCCATTTTCCCGGCTGAAGCGAAGATGCTCTTCAATGCGGGCTATCGAGATCTCCAGTCGTTGAAGCGTTTGTTGAAGCGTTTGATTGATACGTTGCTGTTCCTGATTGATACGTTGCTGTTCCTGATTGATGCGTTGCTGTTCTTCGTTGAGTCGCTCCTGCCTCTCAATAAAAGCATTGAATCGGCGGCGATCCTCCACACGAGCATCGTGTTCCTGCTGGTAGATTTGCACAATTAACCGTTGCCCCTCCAGCAGAGCCGCCACATCGGATCCCAGCTTGTCCAGCATGGCATCTGTCCAGCGTTCAACGGTCATCGGTTCAACCTCATAGAATCAAACTCATAGAATCAAATCTCACAGGACAGGTTCTTGGCAAATTTTCTGCAGTCACCATCCATAACATACCTGCTTGGGGACGACCAAAGCTTCGTCAGGAAACAAAAACTGGGATCCCTAGAGGGAGACGAACCATTGACTGCGCTGCTCAACCCGTAAACTTGGCCCTAAAGCATTGAGAAGGGATGCCCCATAGCTACGGGCAATGATGCGGCTATCCAGAATGGCCACCAAACTTGATTCAGAGCCCTGACGCAAGGGAGCAACAGCACGTTGCAGTTGGGCAGCAGCCACTGGCAAAAGGTACTGACGAAACCAATCCTGCTGAGTACGCTGCATGTGCTGAACTCGCCCTGCCACTCTCGGATCTTCCACAGACGGGAACGGTAAGGTGGCAATCGCCAACAGAACCGGGCAGGGAAGGCTGGCCTTGTGTTGTAGCCAGTGGTGCCAGTCACACACCAAAATGCCATGCCAGGACTCCGTCCCGCTGACGCGAGCATCAGGCAACACACTATTGACCCGTACCCGCGAGCCAAACTCTGCTGCCAAAGCAGTACCCACCTGGGCTTGTAGAGGTTGATCCGAGACCAGCACCACAACAAACCCCTTTGCCTGAGCAACCAAGTGCTTGAGTTCTTGTAGCAGATGATGTTGGAAGAGTGGGCTGTTGGGTAGAGGCAGGCGGGGCAAATAGAGGGAAAAGCCTTGTAAAGATTCCAACTCCACACAAGGAGCGTTGGTAGCAGCTACAGTAGGGTTAGAACGAGACCATCCCTCTCCAGACAGGAACCGCAAAGGGGTGAGATCCGGCAATCCCAGGCGTTGCCGGTAGGTTTGGGCTTGGCGATCCAAATCCAGGGCTTCTCCAATGATCACCACTGGCTGAGTTGCCCAGATAGAAGCCAGCCACTCCTGAAGAGCAGATGGGCTGTTGTGGAGGGTAAAGCTACCGGTTTCGCGATCCACTTCGGCCCACCACACCCAACGTTGTTCCAGTGCGCTAGGGCTCCGTTGGCGAAGGTGTTCCCAGGGATCCGGCAACCAACCCGAGTAATGTCCGATTAAAGACAGCACCTGTTCTAAGTGGGCCAGTTCATCCGCTTGCAACAAGCACCGGGAAAGGGGTCGCCGCAACAGTTGCAGAGCCAAGCTCACCTGTACTTGAGAGATCCGTTCAGCCTGCGCAGGGAAGATTTGTCGGAGTTGTTGCCAATCGGTTGCTTGAAGGGTGACTGTCAAAGCTTGGTAGGCCCAATCTTCCAGATCTTCTGCCCCATCGATAATCAAAGGGATCCCGGTCGGCACCCAGGAGTCTGTCCCGCTAACGCGACCGGAGGAGGTTGGGTACAGGCGCGCTCGCAGCCAATCCAAGGGATCCACCAACAGCAACCCCTGAAAATCGGGGGCTGGCCAATGGTCTTTCTGTAAAACCGGTTTGTGCAGTTGCAACGTGTGTTGTAGCCAGGGAATTTCTTCCCCAAGGATTTGAGCCTGCACGGAGGCTGTGGCACAAAGGAGGGTGGCAGTGGGCCACATCAAAGCCGGGAGCAAATAGCTCAGACGATGTTGGCCGCCGCTGGGCACCTGAATCAAGGCGCTACGACCCAGCCGCAACCCCCGCGCCACCATACGAGCCATCGTCAATTGATGAGGCCACAGGGCTTCAGGAGATTGCCGCAAAAGCTGCCGCAACTGTTGATGGACTTCAACCTCGATCACGGTAGGTGCGCTAGGGATCTGCCACAGGCAACGGAGTGAACTAGCCTATTCTAGGTTAAGCAGTGGCTACAAAGCTTTCGGAAGTAAGACTTAACTGATGACCTGCTAGACCCCAGCAGGAGTCTGCTTACGAAGAGCAGCGTAAAGCCCCCGGTTTCTAACCGGGGGATATAAGCGCACAGACTGAATTTATTCAGCAACAGAAATAGTACATACAATAGTCCCCATGAAACGGGTCACCACCACACTCAAGCTCAAGTTTCTTGACCTCAATGTGGTCAAAGCAGAGATGTTTAACCAGACGGTTTGTGCGACAACCGAGCTGGCAAACGAACTGCTCCGCATCAGTCCAAAGGAACGAAAAGCATTGACAACCGCCAAAGTGGTAACCCCACTCAAGTCGGCCCTCTCCAACCAGGTGATTCGTGTCCTGAAGGGGAAAGCCGGCCAGCGGGTCAAACACTTCAAAGTGTTCTGGCCAGAGGTCAACAACCAAAACTGGAAGCTGCACAAAGTAGGTAGCACCTACTCAGTGAGTTTTCCCACAATTCAGGGTGACAAGCGGGTTCCCCTTGAGGTTGGCAGTTCCTACTATGCTGAACGTCTCGAACGTCTTTTAGCTGAGCGGGACTGTGAGCGAGGGACTCTAAAACTGATGCAAATACGTGGGGTTTGGTATGCCGTTCTGTCTATCACTTGGGAAGTTCCCGAAGTGAAGAGTACGGAACGGTTAGGTGTTGACCGGGGGCAGAACCGTTTGGCAGTGGCGGCCACCCGCTGGGGTCGGGCGGTGTTTTTTGGGGGTGGAGAGGTAGCTCACCGTCGTCGTCGTTTCCAGAAGCGTCGTGCCCAGTTGCAACAGGCGGGTAAATACCGAGCACTCAAGCGACTGGAGCGCAAAGAAGCCCGTTGGATGAGGGCGGTCAACCACACCGTTAGCCGTCGCATTGTGCGGTTTGCCAATGCGGTAAATGCGGATGTGTGGATGGAAGACCTCTCGGGTATCCGCCAATCCAGACAGAGCCAGAAGGCGCGTTCGGATGCCGGGAAATCGCGCCATACCTGGTCGTACTACGACCTGGAGTGGAAGGTTGCCTACAAGCTGGAAATGGCGGGCAGGACGCTGCATAAACGTCCGGCTGCCTACACATCCAAAACCGACCACAGGACAGGATTGATCTGCTCCGCAGGGCCGGAGGCCATTGGGAAAAGGAGTGGGCATTTGTTCACCGGGCAGGACGGGTATTGCTGTGATGCCGACTGGAATGCCGCAATCTTGCTACGCAAGACGCGGAGCGTCATGAACATTGCCCAGTGGGACGGGTTTTCGTGTCCTTTGAGTCTAAAAGAAGCCCTGCCCGTAATAGGTAGGGTCGGCTCAGGGGATGGGGTAGTTGGCAATCCCCTGAACTCCCTCGTGCTCTGCACGGCACGGAGTGCTATGAATCCCTCACAGCTTCAAGCTGTGGGGAGCTAGAAGGGAGAATCCCCCGGTTTCTAACCGGGGGAGTGTCAATTAATCAATGATGAAATGGTGAGAATGAAAGAGAACGATACTGATCCATGTGGATTTGGGGTGAGTCATGTCTCGGCTTTCTGGAGCACCCACTGCACAGCTAAGAGAGGATTGGACTGGATCCCTGCTGTTTGACCATTCGGATTGGGGTCGCCTGCACATGAAGGGATCCCCTGGGTTAGAGTACCTGCACAACCAAAGCACGCAAGATCTCAAGGCCCTCAAACCCGGACAGGGAGCAGAGACTGTCTTTGTCACTCCCACGGCAGGGATCCTGGATTTGACCACGGTGTATGTAGGAGAAGAGAACTGCTGGGTCTGGACTTCCCCGCAGCGACGCAGCCCGCTTATTCAAAGCTTGGGGCGGATGTTACCGTTCGTCAGGGGAGCACAGCTATCAGACGAGACGGAACAGACCTTTGGATTTGTGTTGCTGGGCAGCGAAAGTAAGTCGGTACTGCAAGGGTTAATGGGTTCGGAGCAAATCCCGAATGAACAATATGAACACCGACAGGTGGAGCTCGAGGGGATCCGGGTTCACCTGGCTTGCGGGACGGGCCTAACACAGCAGGGCTTTAGGCTTTGGGGTGAGCTGAGCGGGAAAGCACCCCTTCAAGAGTGTTTGCTGCAAGCTGGGGCGGAACTCGGGGGAGCTGAGCAATGGGAACAATTACGCCTTGAAGCGGGTCGCCCAGCCGCAGACCGAGAGCTCACCGCCGATTACAACCCCCTGGAGGCTGGACTTTGGCGGGCCATTTCTCTCTCGAAAGGTTGCTACATTGGCCAGGAAGTGTTGGCTAAACAAGTCACCTATAAGCGGATTCGACAAACTCTTTGGGGCATCCATTTGCGTGGCACAGCTGAACCTGGGTCAGAAATCTGGCATGGAGAGGATAAAATTGGCTCTTTGACCAGTGTAGGTTTAACTTCAAAAGGCTACATAGGCTTGGGATACATTCGCACGAAGTTTGAACCCAAAGAGGGCCTAGAAGTTCAGGTTGGACTGGTGCATGGGACTTTAGTCCCAATGCCGTTTTTGACTTATCCGCCCTCGCTTTAGGATCAAAATTAAAGTCGAAAGTGTTGGCGAAATCGAGGATCCAGGCGGTCTTTCTTCCTTAAGTTACAGTCCCGACAAAGGGTTTGTAGGTTGCTGATATCATTGCTCCCCCCATGAGCGATGGGAACAATGTGATCAATCTGAAGTTTTGCTTGGGAAGCAGTTTTCCCGCAACTCAAGCAGCGAAACCCATCTCTTTGCAAGATATATTCTCTCACAACAGCAGGGATGAGGATTCTCTGCCCACCATATTTTTCTTTCATTCTCACTGTTCTTCCATGACACGTAGATCATCCAAAGGCGATCCATTCTCTAAATGCAACTCATCTTTCTCTGCAGGAATTTCCATGAATGATTCTGGATTGTCTGGGTAAAACTCAAGCGTCACTTGCAGTTTTACTTTCACTCGCCCAGTCTGCCAACCGTTAGTTTCTGGTGCAAGGACAGAGCAAGGGATCCCTTTCTGATTAAACCAGTTGGGCTTATCCTGATGAGAGACATTTGTTCTGATCTTCTTTGTGTTGGCAAAGTAGTTATCTAACTCATATCCCATATGATCATATCTTCTGAAATACGATTGAATTGCATCATCAATCCGAGAGATCATATATGTTTCCTGATCAAAAGCAATAACACCATTCCCTATTTTGTTTAAATCGAAGGATATATCTAACATGATTTATGCTCCACATAAAATTGGGAAACTACTCATTTCGCAAGTCATCGAGAGGGGAATCCAAAGAACCTGAAACTTTTCCAAGAGGGGGATCAGGTTCAAACCTGATTGACTGACAAAAGCTGCTTACAGATAGCTGGGTGCCTTGCTGTGCGGTAGTTTTGGAGATTGAAGAGATGAAGGGGGAGCCAGCGTTCTAAGCTTAGATACCACTCAAAACCGTGAACGCT
>NZ_JAFIRA010000028.1 GCF_022848905.1 Thermostichus vulcanus str. 'Rupite' | reverse complement strand
AATAGGTAGGGTCGGCTCAGGGGATGGGGTATTTGGCAATCCCCTGAACTCCATGAATCCCTCACAGCTTCAAGCTGTGGGGAGCTAGAAGGGAGAATCCCCCGGTTTCTAACCGGGGGAGTGTCAATATTCATATAAGTTATACAAGTTACTCATATAAAGCCAATTCTGGATCTTTGATAAAAATGTTCGAGAAAGCAGCAAACCTGCTTTGACTAAGTGTGGTGAGGTGACAGCCATGAGTATTGTAGTCACATCAAGATCGCGTAGCCCTGTGATATGAGATCTCCCGCTAGCTGAGTTAGATTCATGGTTTTGAGCCGCTGCAAGACTCGCGAAAGAGTTAACGCTTAAGTGCATATATTCAAGTGCATCATATATTCAAGTGCATATATGTGTAGTATATATAATATAAGTGTATATATCTGTGTATTGTCTTGTCTTTAGCCATGTAGCTTGCAACTTCAGGGTTGGATGGGGATTGGCACAAACTCCACTTGATCGGGAAGGCCGGGAGCTAGGTGCAAAATCTGCTGATTCAGATCCATCACCACAGCCGCCACAGTTTCGGTGCGATCTACAGCAGGTAGATGGGGATCCGGATGGCGACAAATGCAGCGGGGAGCATTCGTCCGATCCCGCAAAATCTCTTGTAAGGCAACTGCGTTGAGGGATCCCCTTTGGGCGCTCTGATGCAGGAGATAACTGGCCCGTTCCAGCCGTTGTCTTGTGGAGGATCCCACGTAGGGGGGTAGCTCATGCACTTGCAGGGTGGGATCGAGAAAGTGGTTGGTATGCACCAGGAGGCCCCTTTGAGGGTGATGCAAACCGATTCCCTGGGGGCTGAGTTCAAAGCTGATCAACTGTCCGCTGGCACTGGCCAAACTGACACAAGAAGAAGCGGTATAGGGGTAGGATTTCACCCTTTCCAGTGCCTGCTGCCAAGTCTCACACTGTAACAGCAGCCGCAACAACAAGTGGACGGGCATTCCCCCAGACTGGGTTTGGCCATCCTGCTGGGAGCGCAACAGGTTGAGGGTTACCGCCAGCCCCGCTTGGTTGAGGCCGATTTTGGCGAGGATCCCGGCTTCGGTCAAGGTCAAACAGGGTGGATGATCTGGGGCATGAATCCGCAAAACCAAGCAAGCTGACCGTTGAGCCCCGACCCAATCCCAGGTTTGGGCCAGGTAGGTGTGCTGGGTAGCGGTGACCTGGGGCAGGGCGGCCAGGGTGGTACATTCTCCCCAATCTGGGTGGGCTTGAGAGGAATTGCTCTCATCAATCTCATCGATCTCCTTGAATTCCGGGACGGGATCCGGGGGGTGCTGAGGCACTCCGGCCTGACGATTGTGTTCCACTGCAGCAGCGTAATGGGGATGGGATCCCCCAGATACGGCTCGGGCTAAGATCTCAGTACGTAGGTTAAGGGCCAGAATCTCGGAGAAGGTGAAACCACTGCCAGTGGCAATGCCTTGGATCTCCTCCAGCAGCTGGGGAGTGTGGCGTTCTAGCCAAGGCAGGGATCCCTCGGCTAAAGTTTGGGACTGGTGCCAGGTGAGTCCACAACGGTAAGCGAACTGGCGGGCATAACTGGCGATGCTGTGGCGGATTTGCAGGGCCGCCTGGGCTCCGTATTGGTAACCCCGTTGCTGGGGATCTCCGTACACATTCAAAATGGGGAACATTGGGTTCTGGAACTGGCGCTCTTGAGGATCTCCTTGACGCCAAAATCTTTGCGAACGGAATTGAGGGTGAGTAGGGCCATGGGCAAAAGGGATGTGGGAAACAGCAGAAAGGGGTTGACAACGCGGATGGGGTTGGACTCACGCCTTGTGGGAGAAGGGCTACGGAACGCTCATCCGAGATCCTTACCGCAGGGGTAAGGGGTGTTTGTCCCTGCTGCCTCTAGAAGATAGGCGCCTATCGATTCCAGGCTGGGGGGATGCAGAAACGGGATCCGTACCAGCAGTTGCTGAGCTAGGTGTTCAGGGAGCTGGGCCAAAAGCGCTTGGTGCCTTTCGGCCACGGCTTGTCCGAAGGCATCGGAACGATCCACCCAAATCCGGTTTAACACGGCATAGGGATGTGGGATCCCCAGTCCATCCAGTTCGGTGAGCAATCGCTGCGTTTCCGCCAGTACCGCCTGTTCTGGGTTAAAAACCGGAATAAAAGTAACAAATTGGGGATCCTGAAGTTGTTGCCGCAGTTGCCGCACCTGAGCCAGTAACCCCCGCAAGCGCTGAGCCAATTCCGCTCTGCCCACCACATCCCGATACTTCAACCACAGTTTCAGGGCTAGGCTCACCCATCCTTCCAAAGCTTGGGGCATCTGCAGAAACCGCAGCAGATGACCGGTAGGGGCCGTATCCAGCACCACCAAATCAAATTGACCGGCTGAGCCTTGTTTCAAGACCGTCAACAGGGCCATCACCTCATCCAAGCCGGGTGGAGGCATTTGCAGCAGTTGCCGCCAGGCTTGGGGGTCGTATTGCACCTCCACGCCGGGGGTGGATTCTCCGGCCAAAATGGCGACAATGTCCTCCAAATAGTCCTGCCGGAATTGCTCCAGCACCACTGCGGCATCGATCTCCTGCCCCATCAGGTTTGGCAGCAGAGGGACAGGATCCTGCCCCAACTTCACCTCGAACAAATCTCCCAGCGAATGGGCCGGATCAATGGACACCAGCAACAGCTGCTTATCCGGATGTCGCTTCGCTAGGTTCCAGGCCAATGCCCCAGCCACCGTTGTTTTGCCCACCCCCCCCTTACCCCCTGTGAGGGCCAGTCGGATCCCATGGTTGAGGAGATCCGGGATGCGCACCTCGGTGCCTAGTTCGACAGGGATCCCTGGAGAACCAGCTGGAACTAAGTTGACTTCAGGCAAATCCTGCAGGGGCAATAACTGGGTGACCAAACGATCCAGGGCAGTTGCTCCAATCGGCTCCTGCAGTTGATAAGGCGCAATCCAAATCCGATAGCCAGGCAAGCCTTCTGTTAGGGCCTTGAGCAGACGATATTGTTCCTGCTGGCGAGCCAAGTAAAGGGGGGAGGGCTGCAGGGATCCCAGTAAAACCTGATTGACAAGGATGCCGCCGATGGGCAAGCGGCGATGCTGCAATTGCTGACAAAAACGCCGGGTTTCCTCCAGACTTAAATGCTCCGGTAGCATCACCAACCAGACCGAAGAACTGTCGGGATCCGTCAGTCGCGCTTTTCCCGCTTGCAGTTCCCCTTGCAGTTGGGCCAAAAAGGCATCCGCTTCATCCGCTCGGTAGGTGCCCGTCAGAGCTTGGGAGAGCTCTCGATGCTTGGCCTGAAAGGTAGCAAAAACCGCCAGCACATTATCCAAAAAGTCCGGTAACTCCAGCAGGCGCAAGGTATGCCCGGTGGGAGCAGTATCCAGAATAACCGTATCGATGGCTCCGCCCGCCAGCAACCGATTTACCTCCAAAATTGCCATCAATTCATCCACCCCCGGCCAGGCCAAATCCCAAACTGGCAGCAGATCCTCCCGACCAAACCAACTGCCGCGCTCGGCAATTAGTTCCAGCGCTGCCCCGTAGGTTTGCTTAAAGGCCGCCAGCAACACCTCAGCCTGTAGAGCGCGCACCTGCAAATTGGGGCAGTCGGGCAAAGGCTGAGCCCGATCCGTAACCGGCAGATCCAACACATCCCCCAGTGAGTGGGCCGGATCGGTAGAAATCAAAAGCAAGCGACGCTGGGGATCCGCTTGGGCCAGTTGGCGGGCCAAGGCACAGGTGAGGGTCGTTTTACCCACCCCTCCCTTGCCACTGAACAAGACAAGCTGGTGAGTGGTGGGTATCAAACGGCAATGAGGTTCCAAAGGGATCCCTTCCGTGGCGAATTACCCCTATTTTGGCTTGGATCCCGTTTGGGTCGCAGTGCAGGAAAAGATGAGCGGAGATTAGCGGAAGATCATCTCGGCAACGGCCTCAAAGCCCGCATCCAACAGCTGATCCAACACCGACTGGGCTTGGCTGCGGCTGTCATAAAGACCAGCCTGGAGCACATTTCTGCCGTTAAAAACCGTTTCCACAGCCCCAGGGATAAGTTGCTGCAAGCGGCTCAGATCCTCGCTGCTTCTGGGGGTGACCAGGACGCGGAACCGAGTGGCGGAATCGGCAGCAGCCACCGCAGGTGCTGGAGGAGCTGCAGGTGCTGGAGCTACTGGAGCAGCTTGAGATTGGCGCTGTGCGGGAGGAGGCAACAGGGTGGTGATATCTGTCAGAGGGGGCGAGCTAGGATTACTGCTGGCCGCAGGAGACTGGGCTACCGGTAGAGCAGGGGTGGTGGATCCATCCGGAGTAAAGGGAACAGCCGTAAACTCTTGGGCTTGGGGCTGTGGAGCAGTTTCACTGGCCGTTACGGGGGCTGCGGTTGCGGCTTCTGCCTCACCGGCAGGGGGTAAAATGCGCCCTCCGGATCCCTGGGCTAGGGTACCTTGCGCTCCATCCGTGGGGGGAATAGCAGTGGGGGAGGTGGTCTCTGGCACGGTCAGGGTCGGCAAGGTGGGCGTTGCTTCCGTAGGGGTAGTCGCCGCAGGCGCAGACGCCGCCGGTAAAGTGGGGGTGCTGGGCAAGGAAAGCGCGCCAGGGGAAATCGGGTTGGGAGCGGCGGTGGGGGCAGCCGCAACGGTGGTTTGGCCCGCCAGATCCAGATCCCCTTTGGTTTGGCCTCGCAACTGGTTGCCGTTGGCATTGATGCGCAGGCCGCGAGTGGAGTTGTTGATGTCGTATTGGCCGTTGCCTTCAAAGATGTTGTTGCCGGGATCCACAGCCGTACCCAAATCCGGTAGAGCTGTGGTGATGGCGGTGAGGCCGGTTTCCAGGTTCTGGGCGATCAAGTTGTTGCGCAGAATGGGCCGGGCGCTGCCCCCGACGATCACACCGGTGCGATTTTGCAGAATGCGGTTGTTGCGCACAATCGGGGTAGAGCGCTGATCGAGGGTAAGGCCGAAGCCGGTTTCTTGAAATAGGTTATTGACGATGGTGGGCTGAGAGGTACCCAAGACGGAAATGCCATTGGCCCCATTTTGGTAGAAGCGATTCCCTTCCACCCAAGGATTGGAAGCGCCGGTGATGAAAATACCATCGTGGATGCTGCCGACAAAGCTGTTGTTGAGCACACGCGGCGAAGCCGATTCAATCCAAAGGGCATAGCCCCGCCGCCCTTCATTGCGCATCGTGACGCCCCGTACTTCTGCCCCCGTTTCCGCCAGCATGGTGACGTTTTGTCGGGCCACGGTCGGGCTGATGTAGGTGCCGCCTCCCGTGATCAGGTAGCCTTCCCCCAAGGTGGATTCGTCGCCCCGCAGGGTGAGGCCAGCCTTGAGACGAATCGGGAAAATCTCACCGCTCTGCTCGCTATAAATCCCTGGGAAAAGCTGAATGACACTACCGGCAGGGGCTCGCTGAGTCGCATGGGTAATGGTTTGGAAGGGGTTGTTACGGGATCCATCACCACGGGTATCGCTGCCATTGGCCGCGTCCACAAAAATGGCGGGGCGGTTGTCGGGTAACGGCGGAGCACTGGGTAGGGTTTGATCGCCAGAAATGCCTGTATCCAAAGAGGTTTGTGCCCAGCCAGGATCAAAGCCTGCTGCCAGCAGTAAGGTGGTGCTGAGGAGCAATGAAGAGGTGAGACGCTGAACACGTAAGCTGGACTTGCCAGCCATCAACCGGACAGACAATAAAGAGATCATCATAGTTGTCACCCTCACACCGGGTTGGGCTAGAGAAGGAAGGTCGAAGTTATCCTAACAAACCTGGGGGACGGGATCCTGCCCTGGCACTCAGCCCCAGATACGGAGAAACGCAGGCTTTTTCCCCAACCTCAACACTAGCCCTAGAGTTTCCTGCCGCCAATCCAAACAACAGTAAAGATCCCATGACCGCCAAACCCTTTGCCCCCGAGTTTCTTGCTTTCGACTCTGTCTCTCCAGTGGCCGGTTCTGGGTTGGGGACGCTCTTGAACCTATTGTTGTTGGGGATCCCGACTGGGCTATTGGTGCTGGCCTTGCTGTGGGATCAGCAGGGAATGGGTTGGGTCGCGGTGCTGCTGCTACTGGGTCTGGCCGGGTGGTGGGGACGACCGTTTTGGATCAGGGTTGGGCGCGGCCTTTGGCATCAGGTGCGTACCTGGCCGGGTTCTCTGTGGATGGTTTTGGCCCTGAGCTTAGCCTTGATCGGGGGGATGAGCCTGAGTGGAGTCTTCTCCGGAGTGGGATCCCTGAGTTGGGAGGCGATTGGAGCGTTGGGGGAGGTGTTTGGGGCGGCAGGGCAAATCTTGATCGCCATTTTGGCCGCCTACATTGCCTGGAGGCAGTACATCATCTCGCGGGATCTGACGATTCAGCAGAATGTGATCACCCAACAGCAAACCATCGATGCTTACTTTGAGGGGATCTCCGGTTTGGTCTTGGCCCCGGATGGACAACTGGACGATTGGCCCTTAGAACGCGCCATTGCCGCTGGACGCACCGCCGCGCTGTTGAATGGGGTGGATCGCTTTGGCAAAGCCAAGATCCTGCGCTTTCTGTCTACAGCCAATTTGCTCAGCCCCCTACGGCGCGATGATCACTTGGGTCGCCCGATTTTGGATGGCAAGGGGGGCTACCAACGGGATCGCCTGCACGGGATCCGCGTCGTGAATCTGGAAACGATGTTGGAGGGGGCCGATTTGCACGGAACCCAACTGCGGGCCATTGACCTGAGTGAAGCCAGCCTAGAGGGGGCCGACCTGCGGGACTGTGACCTCAGCCATGCCAACTTGTGTGGGGCTAACCTACGCCATGCGGATTTGCGGGGAGCGGATTTGTATCGGGCTTTGTTGTTTGTCGGATCTTTGGAAACCGCTTCTCCTGCTCAACCGGGACAAAAGCCAGACTTCAAAAGCGGAGCCTATGCCGGAGCGGTCGTGGCAGGGGCCGATTTTCGTCAGGTGCGTCGTCTTTCCCCAGAACAACGGGCCTACCTAGCCACTTGGGGAGCCCAACTTAGTCCAGAACTGCCTCTGCAGGTGCTGCACAAGAATCCGGATCCTAACCCCAGTGCCTCAGAACCGCCAGGCCCCATAGGCTAGAGTGGGTGGCCGGTGCAGTTGGAGGATTGCCCCTTTGCTAACCAAGTTCTGGCTGTTGGAGCGCTATCTGTTTGGGCAGATGCTCACCCCAGTGCTGGCTGGTGTGGCGGGGGGCACCCTGCTGCTGCTGGTGGGCCGACTGTTTACCTTGGCCGAACGATTGGTAGAGGGATCCGTCCCGCCGTTGATGGTGTTGCGCCTTCTGGTTCTGGATATGCCGGAGATGGTGGTGCTGGGCATGCCAATCGCCGCTTTTTTTGCCACCATGCTCACGTTGGGCAAACTGAGCGGCAATAGCGAGATCACCGCTTTGCGGGCAGCCGGGATCCCGTTTACGCGGATTTTCAGGCCCCTGTTATTGGTGGGCTTGACCATGAGCCTGAGCGCCTTTGGTATCAGTAACGTGTTACTTCCGGCCAGCAAACAACAGATCCGCGAGATTGATCAGCAGGCTTTGCTCACCCAGGCCACTACACCTGTTCAATACGATGTTTTTTTTAAAACAGAAGACAACCTGTGGTTTTTCATCCGCCAAGTGGATCCGCGGCTGAATACGATGCAGGATGTGAGCGTGTTGCGAGTGAATCCATTGCCGGGGGGAAAATACCAGTTGGTGGAAGTGACGCTGGCGGCCCAAGCAGTGTGGAATGGGCTGGAGTGGAGCTTGATTGAAGGAGTTCACCACATTTATGGCCCTGCTGGCACCAGCATTGCGGAGCAACCCTTCGATCGCAAGCCATTGCAAGTGTCGGAGGATTTGGCCACCCTCATGCAACCACCGGTTCCCCCGAGCGAGTTGCGCTTACCGGAATTGGCAGAACGGATTGCTCGCCTAGCCCGCTCTAATCTGAATACCCAGGCTCTGCGCACGGAGTTTCATCTGCGCTTTTCCTTGCCCTTGGCCAGCTTTTTTGCGGTGTTGATTTCTCTGCCCCTGGGATCCAGTACAGCCCGCCGGGTAGGCCGCTATGGTGGCGTAGTTTTTGGCATTTTGTTGGTGTTTGGCTACTACGTGATTTTGAGTGTGTCCCGCAGTTTGGGGGAAGCCGGGGCATTGCCTCCTTGGGCGGCGGCCTGGAGCTTTAATATTCTGTTTGGAGGCATCGGTATGCTGCTGTTGGCCCGCTTTTTGCGGTGAATGAAGAATGAACAAATGAAGAATGAACAGTAGAGGATTGCCACAGCAATAGGACTAACCCTGGAGCAGGTACAGCATATACAGCAGCTTCAGCAAAATTAAACCTGAGAGCGGCAGCGCTCCAAAGCAGCTTCGTAGGCCCGCTGATTGACCTGTAGGGATTTCTGGAGATCCACCACAGGGCGCGGATAGGTTACTCCCAGGTGTACCCCAAACTGCCGCTGCTCAAAGGCATTAAGACGATAGGGCTCATGGATTTTATCCCCCGGAAGCCCGGCCAGTTCCGGTAGCCAGTGGCGTAGGTACTCCCCCTTGGGGTCATAATCACGGGATTGCTTGGGAATGTTGAAGTAGCGAAAACCCCGGGCATCGTTGCCCACGCCGGCGCTGTAGTTCCAATTGCCGTAGTTGCTGGCCACGTCGGAGTCGATCAACAGCGACTCAAACCATTCCGCCCCCATGCGCCAGTCAATCCCCAGGTTCTTGGTGAGAAAGCTGGCCACATTCTGCCGTCCCCGATTGGACATAAACCCTGTCGCCGCCAGCTCCCTCATGTTGGCATCCACCAGCGGGTAGCCGGTTTCTCCCCGACACCACAGCTGAAAGCGGGGCCAATCCTGTTGCCAAGGCATCGGGATCCCTTGCAAACCGGAAGGACGAAACAGCTTGCGCCCGTGTTTGGCCAAGATAAAGCGAAAATAATCCCGCCACAGCAGCTCGAAGACCAGCCAGTAGGTGGATTCGTTGCGCACCCGTTCCTGTTCGTACCGCTTTACCTCTGCGTACACCGTGCGGGGGGAGAGGCATCCTAAAGCCAACCAAGCGGAAAGCCGTGACCCAGCGTTGGGATCCAACATGCCGTTGCGAGTCTCTTTGTAGCAGCGCAGCCGATCCTGTTCCCAGAAGTAGCTGTGAAGGCGGGCCTGACCAGCTGTACTTCCCCCTCTATAGGTGAATTGCGCCCGTGGATCGGGGGGCGGCAACGACAAGCCCAAATCCTTCAGCGTTGGCAGCAAACCGGGATCCAAACCCCTAGGCAAAGGGGGTATCTTAGGGATGGGTAAGGGATCCCGGATGAGGGTAGGGGTCTCTTCCACCTGTTTGCGAAACCGGGTGAACAGCTCCGGCAATTGGGATAGGGGAAAGGGGAGATCCTCAGGGTGATAGAGGGTATGGCCCCAGTCAGTGTGTAGAGATACACCCAACGGTTGCAAAGCCTGTCTCACAGCTTGAGTCACCGCTGCTTCTTCCGTACCCACCTCCTCATGGGCATAGACCGCCTTGACCTGCCATGTCTTAACCAGGGCTGGGATCACCGCTTCTGGATAGCCCTGCCGGATCACCAGGTCGGATCCCTCCTTTTGCAGCGCCTGCCGCAGATCCGCCAAACATTCGAGCAAAAACTGGCTGCGAAATGGCCCGGTTTTGGGAAAGCCAAAGGAGGTCTGCCCCCATTGGCGCGGATCCAGGCAATACAACGGGATCAATGGGGATCCCTGTCCACAGGCCCGCCGCAAAGGCTCGTGATCCAGCAGACGCAAATCGGTGCGGAACCAAAGCAACGTGGCAATCATGTGGCCATCTTAGACGGGCTTGTTCGGCTCGGATTCCAGAACGGCAGCTACAGCCGGACGACCCAACTCCGGACTGGGGACAAAATGCGGCACATCCGCAGCCGGGATCCGGATCGGGGCCTTGGTGCGCGGGTGATAGGTTTGCCGAGCGGAGCGATGTCGCAAAGAAAACGTGCCAAAGCGAGCCAGCCGCACGGATCCCCCTTGAGCCAGACACCGGCTAATGCTTTCCAGCATCGCCTCTAGGGCCGCCGCCGCCATCTCTACCGTCAGGCCATCCACCTGTGCGGCCATCTGGCGGGCTAACAAACGGCGATTCAAATGGGGAGGAGGAGTAGCCAACAGATTATCCAAAGACTATCCAGGCAACGGCAACACAAGCAGGGGCTTAAATCCCTTCCAGTTCACTCTCAAAAAACCAATGCCGAGATCGGTCAGGAAACTCCAAAATGTAGCCGACGCCGCTGCCATCCACCACCCGCCGCGCTAGCACCACAGCCTCTTTGCCCACCAGCGCCTTCATGTCTTCCTGCCCGCGATCCTGAACCGAGCGAACCCTAACCTTATCCCCAATTTTGATCAACATAGCCGCGAAGAACTTCACCACTCAAGATGGTACGGCAAAAGGATGCCACCGCGCCCCGGTCGCGGCGTTGTCCTGGTCAACCCATCTAGGCTGACGCAACCTGGGATTTCGCTAGAATAGAAGAGAGCGTTGTGCCCCCGGGAAGACCGCCTCTGTGATTGCCCTCTCCCTCAGACCTGTCAACTGCTCCTGGAGCGTCATCAGCTTCCCCTCCACCCTCTACACGCAGCCTGTGCTTGACCTGCTGCTCTCAAAAGTGCCACCTGCCTGGAGAGCTGAGGTGCGCCTGGGCCTACAGGAGGCGATTATCAATGCCGTTCAGCACGGAAATGGTCTTGATCCCAGTAAGCACGTCATCATCGAGTACGCTAGCTCGGAGCCGTTCTACCAATGGTTGGTGCGAGATCAAGGGTCTGGGTTTCGTCCCCAACACGAGCTCCATCGCTGCCAGTGCGGTATCCCGGAAACGGAAGAAGCGGGGCGAGGCACCTTTCTGCTCACCCAAATTTTTGACTTTGTACAGTGGAATGAGACAGGTAATCAGGTGTACCTTGGCAAGTACATCCACACCGCCTGCCGGGAGCCCTGGATAGTCTGAAGCGGAGGCCAGATTCCCGTCCCACCCATTCCCATTCAAGTAAATCCCTTGGATCCCTGCCTCTGCCAAAACAGGTTCAGTGAGATCTGATGAAATCTACTCAGATTGGGCCTAAACACCGGCCACTAGGGCCTCTGGAGCTGTAGCAGCAACCACAAGCTCCTCTTTGATCAGCTCCGCCAGTTCCTGGAGTTGGCGGATTGCTTCGGCACCTTCCAATTTCATCAGCTCTCGGTCATCCCGCATTTCCGTCCAGCTAATCGAGCACTCGGAAACCAAGAAGCGGATCAGGTGTCCTTCTCGCAAACTGACCATGAACGAGGCACTCTCGAATGAAGTGCCACAGGTATAGCAGGAAGCCGGGTAGCCCCGCTTCTCTAAAACAATGGCCAGCGCCTGCAAACTCATCACCAAGTCTTGAACATAGCTGCGGTACTGTTCCGCCAACCGTGTGAACATCACACTCCTCCTAAGAAATCGCCCAGTAGGGGCCTAATCCAGCTGCAAACGAGCTACAACCCTTTCGCTGGCCCCTTCGCAGGTCTGTCAAGAGAGCATCCCTATGGCCCGACAAGAGTACAAGCATTGTTGTAGAAAATCCACGAAAGAGCTGCAATTAGTAATTTATGCTTAAGCACCAGAACCATATCTAGCATAGTGACCGACAAACACTCAAGAAAGTGATTAGGCTCACATAATAGGCAAAGCCTATCTCAACGGAGTGTAGTATTCAACACTCTTCCCAGGACAGACACCAAAATTTACCCCGATTCAAAACTTTTATTCATTATGGGATCCCCGCTGATCCCCAGTCGTAACTTTCTTCACAGTTGGCAGAAGGTGAACAACAGAATCTTCGGCTCAGCGCCTTGTCGGGTATGGCATTGAAGGATTGGCCATGCAAGCTAAGGGTAGGAGTTCTTCTGGCTTAGAGAAGGGCTTGCCCAGTGCTGGACAGAAGGGAATTTCTGGCCGTTGATTCTTATGGACGGGTGTGGATCAAGCTAGGTTCCCACGCAATTATGCTGAGGAAAGTGTCAAGTGCCTGACGCTGAGGCTCTGCATACAGCGCGGGTTTCTCTAATCAACCACGACAGCCTCGGAGAGAGTAGACTTGCGGCCTTCCTTCCTTTGGTCTTACATCGCCTCCTAGAGCAGAAACCCCACTTCCTGAGATCAGAATCCGCAAGCCTTCATATCTGATACCTTCATATCTGATATTTCTGATGTTGATCGCTGCATTGATGTCCCTATCATGCCGTTCTGAGCAGTGGGGACATACAAATGAGCCAACCGAAAGCTCCATCTTCTCTAGCGGTAGCAGGGGTTTGAGCAAAAGTCTTCTCTCACCCTGGCAGTCTTGCCGTGAACCTTAGCAACTCTGATGCGGGCCTTGTTCCGGTTCTAACTACCCTTCTTTTTTCTGGACAGTTTGCGCTGTTTTCGTTTCAAGTTGCGTTCATACTTCTTGAGGTGACGAGAATTGGCATACTTTGAACCATCCGATGTGACAGCCAAGTCAGTCAACCCCAAATCGATCCCAATTGCTTTGCCCTCACTGGAGGATTCAGGCTTCTCTATGGCATCTTCCACCAGCAGCAAAGCAAAGTACAGCCCTTTCATGCTCCGCAGTCGCGTGTCGCGTAGCATTAGCATTGCGTAGCAACAATGCCTACGGCAGGCTGCGCCACCCCAAAAGTGAGCGCGGGTTTGCGGCAACAGCGGTTGTGTCTATAACCGATTCAAAAGGGCTAGGGTGCTCCGCGCGGCTCTCACGCTGACCGTTCCGGTACAGCGCGGGGCTTCCCGCCGACTAGCTAACCTGCTTTTGCCTGATCGGGAGCAATGCTCAAAGCCTTCTGTTGTAGCCACACCTGCCAGTCACCGGGAATGATCTTGTTATGAAAGGCATCGCCAGAAACGAACACATCCCGCTGATTTTGCGCCAAGACAAAAATGGAGCGGCGGTCGAAGTGGGAGGTGAGCTTGTAGAGGGTGTAGGGGCCTTCGGCGTAAAGGGTGAGGGTCTCCTGATCCAGACCGTGACGACTGGTTTGGCCGTAGGCGCGCAAAACGATATTGATTAGTCGCTCATACTGCATAGCCTGTCAAAATCAGAGCTACTCCAAGTGGATTCAGCATAACAAACCCCACTTTTGAGCAAGACGGGATCCGGGCAAATGCGATAAAAGTAAGGCAACCTCTTTTGCGCAGGCACCCTATCATGTCCAACAGCGCCGCAGCGCCTCGTCCTTCTCACCCTAAAGAAGCCGTTCGTGTCGGGATTGTCGGTGCCTCCGGCTATGGGGGGGTACAACTGGTGCGCTTGCTGAGTGAACATCCCGGTGTCCAGATGACCTACCTAGCTGGGCAAGACAGCGCCGGTAAGCGGTATGGGGATCTCTATCCCCAATTGGCTCATGCGGTGGATCTGGTGATTCAGCCGGTGGATGTGGATCAGATCGCCGCTAGCAGCGAGGTGGTGTTTTTGTCCTTACCCAATGGATTGGCTGCGGATCTAGCCCCTCCCCTCTTGGCCAAAGGCTGCAAAGTTTTGGACCTCTCGGCGGACTATCGCTTCCGCAACCTGGCCACCTATCAGTCTTGGTATCGCATGGGCAAAACCGATCCCCACTGGCCCAGCCCCGACTATCGTCAAGCGAATGAGGGATCCGTCTACGGGTTGCCGGAACTGTATCGGGAGGCGATTGCGCAAGCGCAATTGGTGGGATGCCCCGGCTGCTATCCGACAGCCTCGCTGTTGGCGGTTGCGCCGCTGTTGCGGCAGGGATTGGTGGAGCTAGACAGCCTTATTTTCGATGCCAAATCCGGTGTTTCTGGGGCAGGACGAGCGGCCAAAGTGGGATCCCTGTTTGCGGAGGTGGATGGCTCGTTTGCCGCCTATGGTGTGGCCCAACACCGACATACTCCTGAGATCGAGCAAGCCTGTTCTGAGTTAGCCCATACCCCAATCACGGTGCAATTTACCCCCCATTTGGTGCCGATGGTGCGGGGCATTCATGTCACGCTGTATGCCACCCTGCGGGATCCCGGTCTGGTGGGGGAAGACCTGCTCACCATCTACAACGCCTTCTATCGCCAATCGGCTTGGGTGAGGGTGTTACCCCGAGGTATTTACCCACAAACCAAGTGGGTCTCAGGGACCAACAACTGCATGATTGGGGTGGAGGTGGATAGCCGCACCAACCGTGTTATTGTCCTCTCGGTGATCGACAACTTGATGAAAGGGCAAGCGGGACAAGCGGTACAGTGCCTGAACATAATGATGGGTTGGCCGGAAACCCTCGGGCTGCCCCGGCTGGCTTTTTACCCCTAGCTATAATGCCGATAGCCCCTCTGAGGCCAACTTTGCCCATGCCTGAGCCCCTGGATCCCCCCTCCGAGTCTTCCTCCACCGCAACCACTGCCGACCCGGCGGCATCGGCATCCGCCAAGGGTTCAGCCCCACCCCCTGCTGCTGGCTTGAACTGGGAGGAATTGCTGCGGCAACTGGAGGCGGGCTGGCAGGAACTCCCCAAACGCTCCGAAGAAACGGTGCAGCAAACCCTAGCCCGGTTGCAACTGGAGTGGGGCGGGTTATGTCGAGAAGCACGGGATCGTTTGCAACAAGCCTTGGAAACTGCCAGAGACGATACATCCCTGCAGCCGATTCAGGAGGAGATCCGGGCTTTGCTGCCGCTACTCAACCCCAGCCAATGGGAAGTGGTAATCGCCTCCTTGGCGCGAGCTTCCGACCGGGCGCTGGTGGCCAGCCTGCTCTTCCACTGGGGACAACAGCAACCCCATCCAGAGACCATAACCGACGGGATCCCTTCTCCAGCTCCTGCCCAACTTTCAGCTTTGGAAGCCATGAGTGCGCGGGCCTATGGCAACAGCCGTATGCCCCTGGTGATGGACAAGTCGGGCCAAATCCAGGTGAAAGCCTCTGCAGCGCTCCTGACCACCCTGATCGCCATCGAAATCGGCAGTGTCGGCTCGGCGGGAGCCTTGTCCTTGCTGGGCACCCCTGAGTTGCGCAAACTGTTGAGTGCCGATGGCAAATTGCGGCAAACGGGCCTGAAACAGGGGCGCACTGCTTTATCCGAAGAGGAATGGCAAACCCTGCGCCGTTGGTTGGATCCCAAGGGATCCCCTCCCGGCGAGGATTGGTATCTCAGCCTCACCCAAGTGGGGATCCAAACCACCCAAGTGGGCGATTATGTGGCGCGGCGGCTGCGGGAATTTTTCCAGAGCGAATGGATCAAGCTTCTTATCCCCCCGCTGTATCACCTGGTGATCGACGCGATGCGGTTGCTGACCGGGGAAGTGTTTCTCAGTGTGGGCACCACCCTCGAGTCTGCCTTAGAATCTGCCGAAGCAGGGCGCCGGTTGGAGTTGGTATTGCAGGCACTGCCCCAGGCGCGGAACATCCCGACCCCAGAGCGGATCCAGTCCGCTATTCCCGCCGTCACCGAAGCTGCCGAGAAAACCCTCAAGCCCCTCTTGGCGCGGCAGTTGATGGCGGTGGCCGATACCTTCGATCCACCGATTCGCAACGAAGGCTTGAACGAGTTGGGGCGGCAACTGAACCTTTGGAACCCCTTTCAGTTTTTGCTCACCTGGAGCAGTGCCGGTTGGTTGGAGGCGCTTCTGGATCAGATTCAGCAACTGCAAACCACCTACCCGGAAATGCCTCTATGGGAGAGCTATGGCCAGGGTGTTGAGGCCGCCGCAGAAGCCCCGCGGGTTATGGATCAGGCGGAAGCCCTGCGCCTTACCGCCAAGAGCTTGGATCCGAAATTGGAGCAACCGGAGGATTAAAGCCCTCTGGTATGCTGTTGAGGTTCACCGGAGTCTGTCGCTTGTGAGCCGTTATGATCACCGTTCGCACTGCTGCTGAACTGCTGGAGCACTATGCCGCCTGGGAGCGAGATTTTATCGGCATTTGCCTGCAGGGTGCCAGTTTGCCAGCGGCCTACTTGCGGGAGATTAACCTGAAGGGATCCCATCTGCCGGGAATTGATCTGCGAGGGGCAATGCTGTGTGGATCCCATCTGGAGGGGGTTCATCTGCAAGGGGCCAACCTCAGCCAAGCCAATTTGGAGGGATGTAGCCTCCAGGGTAGCCACCTGGAAGAGGCCGATCTGAGGGAGGCCAACTTGCGCGGTTCCAACCTGTACGGGGCTAATTTGCAGGGATCCTATCTGGAGGGAGCAGATTTGCGTATCACCCTCTTGCGGCGGGCCAACCTGCAACAGGCCCATCTCCAGAGAGCTCAACTGGTAGAGGCCGACCTAAATCTGGCGAATTTGCGCGGGGCCAACTTGTTTCAGGCCAACTTGAACGAAGCCAGCCTCGAACAAGCGGATCTGAGCGCCTGTACCCTCTGGCAGACTCACCTACAGGGGGCGAATTTGTGCGGGGCTCTCCTCCGCCTAGCCAATGGTCAGGCGGCTAACCTGCAAGGGGTCAATTTGAGCCAGGCGGTGCTGATCGGAGCCAATTTGCGGGGGGCCGATCTACGGGGGGCACAACTGACAGGAGCAGCCTTTGCCGGTGCCTATTTCGACAGCTTGACCCAATTTGATGCCGACTTTGATCCCGTAGCGCAGGGGATGCGGCGACTCCACTGACCCAAAAGGTGAAAGTGGATGAAGGAAATTGAGGCGGATCCCCACAACAGCAACGGAATGGGGGATAGTTGAGGCACCCTCACCTTTTCCAACCATGCTCAAGTGGCACAACCCTTTTGGCCTCTCCTCTATCCTGTTGCTGAGCAGCCTTCTAACGGCAACCCGCTCCCACGAACCCGCCGTGGCCCTAGAGGTGTTGCAACGGGGCATCACGGTTACTGTTCCAGCCGGGGAAGGGGCGATCACCCTTTACGAAGATGTCAATCTTTTGGGCCGCTCCCTGACCTTAGTGCGAGATAGCGACTTTCTCGGCCATCAAAACTTTAATGATCGTGCTTCCAGTCTGCAAGTTCATTCCGGCGAATGGCAACTTTGTCCCGATGCCCATTACGGAGGGCTATGTCGGCAGGTGGGGCCAGGGGTATATCCAAATATCGCCAGCCTCGGGATCCCCAACAATACCCTCAGTTCGGTGCGTTGGGTCAGTGGGGGTAGTGGTGGCTCCGTTTTGCCCCCCAGCAGCAGTATTCAACCTCTCCCGCAACCAATCGGATCCCTGATCCTCTACGAAAATGCCAATTACCAGGGTCGGTCTTTGGGGGTATCCGACAGCCTGCGCAACCTCAACAATCAAGGCTTCAATGATCTCACCACCAGCCTGCAAATCAACAGTGGTGTTTGGGATCTCTGTGAGGATGTCAACTTCCAGGGGTACTGTCGGCGACTGGGGCCAGGACGCTATCCAGATGTTCGGTTGGTGGGCATTAACAATGACACCATCAGCTCCGTCCGCTTGGTTTCAGCCGATGGCTCCGGCGGATCGGGGGGAACCCTTCTTCCGCCGCCTTCGGTTGTCTACCCCCCCTCTTTGCCGTATGTGCCGCCCCCGCGAGACAACTATGGCCGCGACAGCAGCGGTTGCTTGGATGGCTACTATCGTCAAGGGGCCTATTGTGTGCGGTATTGATTCGGGGCCTAAGGAGAATTGCTCGGCAAGGCGGTTGCAGCTCGCTTTGTTGCTAGCTTTTCTTCTCCGAGCAGAGCCTTGAGGCTTTCTTCCAACCCAAACCCTCGGGTTGTGAATTGGGTTAATACCGGCGGTGTCAGGGATCCAAGGCGATACAAACTGGCTCCTGCCACCAGCCCTGGGAAGAGGCCACTGCCCCAGCCTCCCCACAGCCAAGATCCCAACCCTTCCGCCAACAGCAGCAGGGCACTATTCACCAGCAGCGGTCGCCACAAGCCCTCCTGACGGGATCCCAGCGCCCCACGTAATACTCCCCAGGGCAGTCGCAGCCGCAGACAGAGACCCAGCAGCCAAAGACCATCCAGCAGCGGGGCCAGTAGCAGATCCAATCCCAGGGGAACCAGCCCGATCCCAAGTCCTTTGGCGAGGCTACAGACTTTGCTCCAGCGATCCAGGAAACCGGCATGGTGCTGCCATTGTTTTTGCAGGATTTGAGCCTGAATGCGATCCAGCCGCTTCAACACATTCAAAGCCAGCAGGGATCCCGCCTCTGTTTGCAAAATCTGCACAATTCGCCCCCGTAGCGCCTCCATTTGGGGCGCAGGACGTTCCCATTCAATGGTGATGCGGCCATCTGGCCAGTGGGTGCGCACCTTAACCGGTTTGGGGCAAGCCGCTACGGTTACAATCTCCAACCCTAGGCCCAACTGTGGGCGGCTAATCTGGGTGCGAATGGCTTGCAGATCAGCTTCAGAATACAGATCGCTCTTGTTCAAGACCAGCAGGATCGGTTTGTGCAGGGTGCGCAATTCTAGCAGAGCCTGATACTCCAACTGGGTCAGATCGGCGGCAAGCACAAAGAGAATCAAATCGGCTGAGCGGGCCACATCCCAGGCCAACTGCTCACGCGCTTCCCCTTCCACTTCGTTCAAACCAGGGGTATCGATTAACCTCACCCGCCACGGGATCCCTGGCCCAGGTTGCCATAGCACCGATTGCGGTTGTTGGGTCACCCCATTTAACGGCCCCACTTCCAGCCGAGCTTCTCCGGTCAAAGCATTCAAGACGGCTGACTTGCCGCGATTCACCAACCCAAACACAGCAATGGAAAACAGCCGCGATCCAAGCCGCTTGCGTAACCCCGCCAAAGCCCGTAGCTCCGGCTTCAGGTCGGCACGGTTGGCGACCACTTGCCAATGATCCCAGCAACGGTTCAAAACAGTTTCTGCTTCGGCTAAGGGAGTGATCATAGACACCCGCAACAGCTAACCCTCACTCTAGTGGGAATTGCCCCCCACAGCTAGCCATCCCCTTGCTTCTTTTCAGTCCCCCCAAGCGTGGGGAAATGCAGCCGGATCTGAATCTTAGAGAATAGGGCATGATTGCCTTAGACAGCGTTGCTACCCTCTCACCCTCCAAGCTCGATATCCTCACTCACCTGCTTCCGTCATGCTGTACCCTCTCCCTCAGTCTCTCAAGTGGCTTCGTCTAGGCGGATCCTATCGCTCTAAACGGGAGCGCATGATCGTGCGGAGTCTGCTGGCCTTTTCCGGGGCGTTGCTGATCATGGATATTGTGCTTTTGAGCGCTCTTTCCTAACTTTCCTAATTCGGTGTAGATTAGGCCGAACCATTCCCCAAGGGATCCCCTATCCACAGCAGTGGCTTTTCTGTCGATAGGGGAAGATCAAATAATAGAAGCGGCACAAGCGGATCTTTGGGATCCTGGGCTTGGGCTGTTTCATTCCATCGCTTGAGGTCGATTATGGTTTTGCACAAGGCGGCTGATACGCCCCGGATTAATGCGCGTGAGTTCGATGCCTTTGATATTTTCAACCTTAAGCACTACCTCGGCCCCAACCCCTACCTGAATACCGCTGCGCTCACCTTCGACTTCACCCTTACCTACTCTCTCAAGCCGTTACCTATCGAGAGCTATCTAGTCCAGGTGGGTCAGCATCTGCCGCAACTGCAGGGAGAAACCTATCTGTCCTATGCCCACTTGTTCGCCCACCTTGTGGCGGAGGTGAACCGATTGCAAATGGGTTTACACCTCTACCGGTGGAGCTTTCGCCTCTTTCCAGAGTATGTGCGCATTGCTGTGCAAACCTTGCATGGCCGCACTACCCGTGCGGCGGTGTATCTGGCCTGGGATTGGTTAGAGGCCATCACACAGGATCAAGAGTTTGATTTTGAAGGTGAGCTGCGCCGTCTGCAGCAATTGTTTCGGGATTCGGTCTATGGGGGGCCGACAGTGTATGCTCTGTTGCGAGCTGCTCACGAACGCGGGATCCCCACCTATTACCTGTGGGATGAGGGGGTGATGCAGTACGGCTATGGACGTAAGCAAGTGCGTGGAGTTGCCACCACCTTTCACTGCGACAGCCACCTCGACTCTGCCTTCACCACTCGCAAGGACGATTGCAAAGCCTTTTTGTCGGCTCAAGGGTTTCCGGTGCCGCCAGGGGAAGTGGTCACATCCTTGGCAGAAGCCCTAGAACAGGCCGAGGCGATCGGCTACCCTGTCGTACTCAAGCCGGTGGCCGGTCATAAGGGCATTGGTGTTACCGCCAATATTCAAACCCCAGAAGAATTAGAGTTTGCCTATGACGAAGCTGTGGATGCCATTCCCTATGAACAGCCGATCCAGCTGATTTTGGAGAAGCATTTGCAGGGCACCGATTTTCGTCTGTTGTGCGTGGGCGGGCGCTTTGTCGCAGCGACAGAGCGACGCCCGGCCTCGGTGACAGGAGATGGCCAGAGCACTATTGGTCAGCTCATCCACCAAGCCAATCAGGATCCCGCCCGTTGGGATACCCCCACTTCCCCTTTGGGACCAATCCAGTGGGATGACGCCATGGAGCGTTTTTTGGCGGAGCAGGGCCTGACGGTGGAAAGTGTGCTTGAGCCAGGACGAACCGTGTACCTGCGCAAGGTATCGAATCTTTCGGCGGGGGGGGTGAGTCGAGATGTCACCGCCAGTGTGCATCCCGACAATATTGTTTTGGCCCAAACCATTGCCCAACAGTTTTCGCTGGTGTGTTTGGGCATCGATGTGATTGCCACCAGCCTGGAATGCTCCTGGAAGGAGGGATCCCTGGGCATTATCGAGATCAACGCAGCACCGGGGGTACTGATGCACCAGAAACCCGCTATTGGTGATGGGGTCGATGTGCCGGGGGCGATCCTCAACTATCTCTTTCCAGCCAAGGGAACCGGTCGTATCCCGATTTTGACCTTCAATCGCTTGTCTCTAAGAGAGGTGCAGACCTTGGTGGAGCACATTTTGGCTGCGCACCCCCAGTGGTGTGTGGGATCCCTCTGTCGTGAAGGGGTTCTGCTCAACCGGACGGTGAGACCCAGACAAGGTAGCCATTTCCGGCAGGTAAAAACCCTGTTGCGCCATCCTCACTTAGATCTCCTATTAGTGGAAGTTGACGAAGATACCCTAGAGTACGAGGGCTTGGCCTATGAGGGCAGTGATCTGGTGGTGTTGCGGGATCCCTCTGAAAAAGAGCAGCAGGTGCTCAAGCGGGATCTCAACCCCGATGGCACCTTGATCCTGCAACAGGGATCCACCGTAACTCTGACAGTGGCAGGCCAGGTGGAACGGTTTGATTTGAGCGGGGCAGAACCGTTGCAGGGGATCCTGTTGCGTGCCGTGAGCCAACTGCTCCCAGCTTGATGTGATTTGGAATGAGTGGGAGAGTTTGGATTTTTTTCAGATTCTCAGCAAAGGCAGAAAGGATGGGGGATCCCTGCCGGGCACACGGCGGTGCTCACGGGTCAACTCTACACCAATCGAAAAGAAACGTTATTATAGAGGTCTACCGAATAACCCCCCTTGGTAGCTCTGTAAACTCTAAGAGGTAGATCGGAATGGATTGGGTGGAAAAAGTTCTGGAAAAGATCCGGGAATGGGTGGAACGTGTAATCGACACCCTGCTAGGGGATCCCCAGCCGCAGCCCCAACCCATTCCTATTCCGGTGGAAGATGGATCCCCTCGTCGTCGCTGATCCGACCGCCATTACACCGGGTCTGGATATCCTCAGTCTGCTAGTGTTACACGGCCCCAACCTGAACTTATTGGGGGTACGGGAGGTCGGTATTTACGGATCCCTGTCCTTGGAGCAGATTGATCAGGCCCTGCACCAGCAGGCTCACTCTCTCAAAGCCAAGCTGGAGATTCTGCAATCCAACCATGAAGGGGTGTTGATTGATGCCATTCACCGCGCCCGCCAGCAACACCAAGGCATTTTGATCAACCCTGGCGCCTATACCCATACCAGCATTGCCCTGCGAGATGCTATTGCCGGGGTAGGTTTGCCAACAGTAGAAGTCCACCTGAGCAACATTCATCGCCGCGAAGCGTTCCGCCAGCATTCCTACATTGCTGCCGTAGCGATTGGGCAAATCAGTGGCTTCGGGGCACAAAGCTACCTGTTGGGGTTACAGGCCCTGATCCAGCACCTGCGACTGCAAGCTTCCTAGTTCAAGCCTATCCAGACTGGGGTAGCATCTTGAGTGGCTGTTGCACCGATGGATGGGTTGTTTTATGGGATCCGATTACCGCAAAGCAGTGTTGATCCTGGCAGGTTTGTCCTTGAGCTTGGGCGTTCCAGTAGCCTGGGGTCAAACTGCCAACACTTTTCAGCCCGGTTTTTTTCAGCCGGTGGCTCGCTTTGATCCCAGCCGCCCGGTGCAAGTCGTGTTGATCAACCGTTCCGACGCAACTGTGGAATATGGAATTACCACCGATCTGGGCCCTGATCAAGAGCTGCTGCCGGACGAACAAGTTACCCTAACCATCCGTGAGTTGCCTGCCTACCTGTCTATTCATACCCCTAGCCGCCCTCCTTTTTCTGAAATGAGCCTGCGGTATGTGGTCTCAGACGATGTGGCCCAAAATCGGATCACGGTGAATGTGGCGGTGAATCTGCTGCAGGAAGGGGGAGGAGATCGCACCCTCGACTTTAACCCAGAAGGAGGAGTCTACATTTACTAAGGTTACTAGGGGTGAGGATCCCTAGCTCACTACGATTGATACCAAACCCCTAAAAGATCAAACCATGATGGGTAGAAGAACTCCTAATCTTGGAGTTCTAACCCAGTCGTTTCAATAATTTTTTGTTCTATTTTATCGGCCTTATCTCTAGTCATTTCTCACGAGGTCAGTTGAAATATCACTCTTAGCTGTCAGCCAAGATATACCCTGGTGTTGAGTTGTTCTTGTTAAGACAAATTTGTAACAGTACTTTCCTCGTCATATTTTGTTGCTTAAACCTGAAGAAATTCCTATTGAACCAAAGCTTAACCTTCTCTTGACCTTCCCTTAGTCTTGAGCCACTAGTCTTGTGTTGGCTGGTCGAGTGTGTAGCAAGCATTTCGCATGAGGCCGGTGCTTTTCTTTGGGAAACATCTAGGCTTCCAAGAACTTGACAAGAGGAGAACTCAACGTGAGCAATAATTCGCACAACCCCAAGCCTCGTCCTGGAGACGAGCCTATTTGTAACCACTCCAACAACCCCACCTTCAGCAGCATCCTGAGTAGTCGCCTTCAGCGGCGTCAGGTGCTCCAGGGCGGCATTGCTGCAGCCGTGGCTTCCTTTTTTGCTTCCCCAGCATTGAATTTGATCTCCGGATCCGCTAAAGCTGCCAGTGGCAGTGCTCTGCTGGGATTCAAGGCCATTCCCGTCAGCGAAGAAGACTTGATTGTTGTCCCAGAAGGCTACACCGCCCGTCCTCTGGTAGCTTGGGGTACCCCAATCAGTGGTAACTATCCTGAGTACAAGCTGGAAAACACCGGTGCCGACCAAGGGATGCAGGTGGGCAGCCACCATGACGGCATGCACTTTTTCCCAATTGAGGGTGAGGATCCCTACGAAGGGAGCTCCACCGAAGGCTTGCTGGTCATAAACCACGAGTATGTGGAGCCTCGCTACATGCATGCAGCGGCGGTAGGGCAAAAACTGGATGCGGATGGATACCCTGTTAATGCCGATGGCAAGCGGGATCCCGACCAAGTGCTGAAGGAGCTGAACGCCCACGGGGTGAGCATCGTCCACATTGCCCGCCAGGAAAATGGCACCTGGGAAGTGGTGCGGGATCGTCTCAACCGCCGGGTTACAGGCTTAACCCCGATGGAAATTCATGGCCCGCTACGGGGATCCGACTTTGTGAAGACCAAGTATAGCCCCGATGGCACGATGGTCCGCGGCACCCTGAACAACTGCGCCCATGGGGTGACCCCCTGGAATACCTATCTTACCTGCGAGGAGAACTGGGCTGGGTACTTCTCCAACCTCAAGACTGAAGATCAAAAGCCTAGCCTGCCTCGCGAACAATCTCGCTACGGGGTCAGCACCGGCACCTCCCGCTACGGTTGGGAACTGGCCAGTAACGGCGCAGATGAGTTTATCCGCTTCAACGCCACTCCCACGGCTGCCGATGCCACTCAGGACTATCGCAATGAGCCGAACGGCTTTGGTTGGGTGGTGGAAATTGACCCGTTTGATCCCAACAGCACGCCGAAAAAGCGCACTGCCTTGGGTCGGTTTGCCCATGAAGGGGTGGTGTTCCAGCCGCCGGTGGAAGGTCAGCCGGTAGTGGCTTACTCTGGGGACGATGCCCGCTTTGAGTACATCTACAAGTACGTGTCTGCCCAACCCTATGTGAAAGCTACCGCGGGTGGGCATCTTTTGGATAACGGCACCCTTTACGTGGCCAAATTCAACGAAGATGGCACCGGCGAGTGGTTGCCATTGGTGTTTGGGCAAAATGGCCTCACCCCTGAAAATGGCTTCAACAGCCAAGCGGATGTGTTGGTGAATACTCGTACAGCGGCGGATTTCGTCGGTGCCACCAAAATGGATCGTCCGGAGTGGGGTGCTGTCGATCCGAAAACTCGGATGGTTTACTTCACCCTGACCAACAACAGCCGCCGCGAAGAAGCCCAAATTGATGCAGCCAACCCACGAGCCAAAAACAATTGGGGACACATCATCCGCTGGAAGGAAGCCAACAACCAGCCCAATGCCAAGCAGTTTGAATGGGATATTTTTGTGTTGGCAGGCCCACCAGAGGACAGCCGCAAGTTGTCGGGCGAGGCCCTGAATGAAGACAATATCTTCAATTCTCCCGATGGCCTATGGTTTGATGCGGACAGTCGTCTCTGGATCCAAACCGACATCAGCGAAAGTTTGATGAATAAGGATGAGTTTGCCCAATTTGGCAACAACCAGATGTTGGCAGCCGATCCAGAAACCGGCGAAATTCGTCGTTTCCTGACGGGCCCGATCGGGCAGGAGATCACCGGTGTGATCACTACTCCCGACCAGCGCACCATGTTCATCAACGTGCAGCACCCCGGTGCCACGACAACAGATGAAGAGTTTGCCGCAGGCAATCAAAAATCCCGTTGGCCCGATTTTGACAACAACATCTATCCCCGCTCTGCCACGGTGGTGATCACCAAGAATGATGGCGGGATCATTGGCACTTGATTCCGTTCCATTCCGTTAGCAACAACCGTTAGCAATAACCGAAAGGAAAGTGGCAGGGATCCCGTATCTCTGCCATTTTTTTGATTTTGTTTGTTTAGATCACTTGAAATGGGATTTGGATGTCAGTCCCATCTCAATCACCATCTCAATCAAACAAGCCCAAATCCGTCACCGCCCCAAGGCTGCTGCTGGAGACCAACTTGGCATATTTGGCCAAGGTTCCCCGTTCGTAGCGGGGTTTGGGCGCAGACCACTTGGCCCGCCGTTGGGCCAGTTCTTCCTCGCTCACATTCAGTTGTAACAGCCGCGCATGGGCATCGATGGTGATGGAATCCCCCTCTTCCACCAAGGCAATTGTGCCCCCCACATAGGCCTCGGGAGCCACATGCCCCACCACCATGCCGTAGGTGCCACCGGAGAAGCGGCCATCGGTGATCAAGCCAACGCTATCTCCCAGGCCAGCCCCGATGATCGCCGAGGTGGGGGAGAGCATTTCCCGCATCCCTGGCCCACCTTTGGGGCCTTCGTAGCGCACGACCACCACATCTCCCGCCTGAATCTTGCCGGAAAGTATCGCCTGTAGGCAGGTTTCCTCGGAATCAAAGACCCGGGCTGGCCCAGTCATTTTCGGGTTTTTTACCCCCGTAATTTTGGCTACAGCTCCTTCACGGGCCAGGTTCCCTTTCAAGATGGCCAGGTGGCCTTGGGCATACATCGGGTTGTTCCAGGGGCGAATTACCTCCTGGTCAGGGCGGGGTTCATCCGGCACCTCTCGCAACACTTCTGCAATTGTCTGGCCGGAAATGGTCAGGCAATCACCGTGCAGGAGACCGTGATTGAGGAGCATTTTCATCACCTGCGGGATCCCACCCGCCCGATGCAGATCGGTCGCCACAAAACGACCGGAGGGTTTCAGATCGCAAAGCACCGGCACCCGGGCACGGATTGTCTCAAAATCATCCAGAGTGAGAGGCACCTCAGCTGCATGGGCAATTGCCAGAAAATGCAGCACCGCATTGGTGGATCCCCCTACCGCCATAATCACGGAAATGGCATTCTCGATGCTCTGACGGGTAATAATATCGCGGGGCCGGATCCCGGCTTTGATCGCTTCCGCCAAGACCTTAGCGGATTCGGCAGTGCTATCGGCTTTTTCCTCGTCTTCGGCAGCCATGGTAGAAGAATAGGGCAGACTCATGCCCATCGCCTCAAAGGCACTGGACATGGTGTTGGCCGTGAACATACCGCCACAGGATCCGGCCCCAGGACAAGCATGACGCTCGACGGCCAAAAGCTCTTCTTCCGAGATCCGCCCGGCACTGAACTGTCCCACTGCCTCAAAAGCGCTGACCACCGTCAGGTCGCGGCCATTGTAGTGCCCCGGTTTGATGGTGCCCCCATAAACAAAAATGGCCGGTACATTAACGCGGGCAATGGCAATCATCGCCCCTGGCATGTTTTTGTCGCAGCCGCCAATCGCCAACAAACCATCCATGCTTTGGCCATTCACGACGGTCTCGATGGCATCCGCGATCACTTCCCGCGAGACCAGCGAGTACTTCATCCCCTCGGTGCCCATGGAGATGCCATCGCTGATGGTGATGGTGCCAAACATCTGGGGCATGCAGCCGGAACTTCTCAGCGCAGCTTCGGCACGGTCGGCCAGGCGCTGGATCCCCATGTTGCAGGGGGTAATCGTACTGTGACTGTTGGCAATGCCGACAATGGGCTTGGAGAAATCTTCGTCTTGAAAGCCCACTGCCCTGAGCATGGCTCGGTTAGGGGAACGCTGCACCCCTTGGGTGACCACTTGGCTGCGAAGTGTGAAGGGAAGATTAGCCGTCATGGGAAGGTTTGAGCAAAGAAAAAAGATGAAAGGGGATCCCATTCTTGGGAGTGGGATTGATCCTATCTTGTTTCTTCCAGCCGGTAGTGCCCAAGTGCGCACCCAAAATCTGAAGCAACTCTGTAAGTTCCTTGGATGAGGAGGATCATCAGCCAGCCTACCTAGTGAAGGGATCCCTGAAGAACGGGTGCTGACCCGCTGCTGACGCAGCCCAAAACCAATGAATGTTCAGTAGATTTCGATGGGGATCCCTGACTTTGGCCTTTCCCCTTCGCACTGGCGAAGCCCCCTGTTATGGTTCTGAGTTCTCCCTCCTCTGCCACAATGTTGCCCAGCAGCACCGAACGAGAGATGTCGCGGGATGTGCTCACCCTCTCCCGCCATGTTCTGCAACAGTTTGAAAGTTTTACTGCCGAAGCCCAAGACTTTAGCGCCCTGCTTAACCGCATTGCTCTGGCCGGCAAGATGATCGCCCGCCGTTTGGGTCAGTCCGGGCTGATCGAAGATGCTCTTGGGATCACCGGCAGCATCAACGTCCAAGGGGAAGAACAAAAGCAGATGGATGACTATGCCAACCGAGCCTTCATCCGAGCTTTGGAACAAACGGGCTTGGTCTGTCGGCTGGTGTCCGAGGAAATGAAAACCCCGGCCCGCCTGCCGGAAAATTGCTCTCTGAGCCGTTTAGCCCTGTTGATCGACCCGCTAGATGGATCCTCCAATATCGATGCCAACCTCACCGTCGGTTCGATTTTCTCCGTCCTCCGCCCCCTAGAGAACCGTCCCGAAGCGGACAACCAAGACCTATTACAACCGGGGCGCAACCAACTGGCCGCGGGCTATATTTTGTATGGCCCCAGCACCCAACTGGTGTATTCCATCGGTAAGGGGGTTCACAGTTTTACGTTGGATCCCAGCCTCGGGGAATTCATCCTCTCCCAAAGCCCGATTCGCACTCCCGAACGGGGATCCGTTTATAGCCTCAATGAAGGGTATTTCTGTCAATGGAACGAAGGGATCCAGAACTTTGTCCGCTATGTCCACCGCCGCGATGGCTATACCTCTCGCTACAGCGGTGCTTTGGTGGCGGATTTTCACCGTATTCTTCTGCAGGGGGGGGTTTACCTCTATCCCGGCACCCAAAAGAAACCGGAAGGCAAGTTGCGCCTCATGTACGAAGCGGCCCCACTGGCCTTTTTGGCCGAACAGGCAGGGGGTGTGGCCACCACCGGCACGGAATCCATTTTGGACATCGTCCCTCAATCCCTGCACCAACGGGTGCCTTTGATTATTGGCAGCCGCGAGAATGTCATGGAAGTGCTGAACTGCCTTCAGGGTTCTCCCAGTCCCCATCCTTAGCGGTTGTTCCTTGAGTCGATCCTTTCTACCCCATCCGAGCTAACTCTATGGTCACCCTGGCTGAAAACCCCCTCCGCGTTGGTCTTAACCAAGAACGCACTCCGGATCCCTGTATTTTGGTGCAGTTTGGGGCCTCAGGAGACCTTGCCGCCCGTAAGCTGGTTCCGGCCTACTATCGGCTATTTGTGCAACGTCGTCTGCCGCCGGAGTTCACCCTAGTGGGCGTGGCTCGCCGCGAGTGGACGCACGAGGTTTACCGCGAAAAGATGCGGGCCGCGATGCAAGAATTTGCCGCCAAGGATCTCGGCCCCGATGCCCTTTGGGAAGAATTTGCCAGCCGATTGTTCTACTCCCGCCTGGATATCGGGGATCCAGACAGCTACACCCGGCTGAACCAACTGCTCAGCCAACTGGATTCAGAACGGGGTACCCGCGGCAACCGGATTTTCTACCTAGCCGTTTCGCCGGATTTTTATGCCCAAGCCATTCAGAATTTGGGGGCAGCCGGAATGGTGGCGGATCCCGTCAAAACGCGGGTGGTGATCGAGAAACCCTTTGGTCATGACCTCACCTCCGCCCAGGAGCTGAACCGGATTGTGCAACGGGTTTGCCATGAGGAGCAAATCTACCGCATCGATCACTACCTCGGCAAAGAAACAGTACAGAACCTGTTGGTGTTTCGCTTTGCCAATGCCATTTTTGAGCCCCTCTGGAACCGCAATTTCATTGATCATGTGCAGATCACCGTGGCAGAAACCGTTGGCGTTGAGGATCGAGCCGGTTACTACGACTCCTCGGGCGCACTGCGGGATATGGTGCAGAACCACTTGATGCAGGTCTACTGTTTGACTGCGATGGAACCGCCGGTTTCTCTGCGCAGTGATGGGGTACGCAACGAAAAAACCAAGG
The DNA here is from genome assembly GCF_022848905.1 of Thermostichus vulcanus str. 'Rupite'. Classification (NCBI taxonomy): domain Bacteria; kingdom Bacillati; phylum Cyanobacteriota; class Cyanophyceae; order Thermostichales; family Thermostichaceae; genus Thermostichus; species Thermostichus vulcanus. The sequence continues at coordinate 19,652 of NZ_JAFIRA010000028.1, read as the reverse complement.
TGTTGCAGGCAACTCGTTTGGCGGACACCCGTAATGTGGCTGCTGCCGCTGTTCGGGGTCAGTATGGTCCGGGTTGGATGGCGGGCAAGCCTGTGGTGGGCTATTTGCAAGAGCCAAACGTGAATCCGGCTTCCACCACGCCCACCTATGTGGCCCTGAAACTGGAGTGCGATACTTGGCGTTGGAAGGGGGTGCCCTTCTACCTGCGCACTGGCAAACGATTGCCCAAAAAGATTTCGGAGGTTGCGATCCACTTCAAGCAGGTACCCCTATCCCTATTTCAGTCGGCAGCGCGGGAGGTGAGTCCCAATATTCTGGTGCTGCGGATCCAACCCAATGAAGGGATCTCACTGCGCTTCGAGGCCAAAATGCCAGGGCCAGAGATCCGCACCCGCTCTGTGGATATGGATTTTCGTTATGGGACAGCCTTTGGGGCAGGTACCCCGGATGCTTATGACCGCCTCCTGCTGGATTGTCTGCTTTCGGATCCGACGCTGTTTACCCGTGCAGATGAGGTAGAGGCGGCTTGGCGAGTGGTCACCCCGGTGTTATCGGCTTGGGAAGCGGAGCCCAGTAGTGGCAACGGCAGCAGTGCAGCACTGCCGGTCTTTACTTATGAGGCTGGCACTTGGGGGCCGAAGGCGGCGGAAGACTTGCTCGCGCAGTCGGGGCGGCGTTGGCGACGGCTTTGATCGGGTCTGAATCCTATGCCTCTTTCGTCAGTATGGGGAGGCTAGGCTTGAGGTAGAAGCTGAACTCCTTACCCGGCCATGACTCTAGCTCGTCAGGCGCTACCCACCCTTCAAGTCCTTGATGACTACTGTGAGGCCTACCGCCCCCACTTTCCTGAAGTACGAAGCTTTGAGTTTCATCCTTTTGGGTTTACTTTCCCCCATGAAGCGGAAGAGCTTGCCTGTCATTGCTCCCCATGTTGGGGTAGAAAGCCATCAATCCTTACATCATTTTTTGACGCAGTCGCCCTGGTTGGTCTCTGGTTTGCAAGCACACCGTTTGCAACGGACTTTAGAGTGGTTAGCAATCAGCCACAATACTATTCCTGACTATTCCTGTGCCCTTTACCGGGTGGATCCCAGTCGAGGGTAGGGGTAGGAACTATCCAGAGCCGACCAGTGCTCCAGCCTTCGCGTTGTCGCGCAAGCAGTCGCTTAGGCGGTGCGGAGCATTAGCGTTGCGTAGCAACAGTTGCGTAGCAACATATTAACAACATGTTAATTAAGAGGTTAAGGAGCAGGAAGTCTTTGGGGTGACCCAAGGAGTCTCTCTGCATATCTGCTCTGGGTTGCTGGGAGAGGATGTCAAAAACCCCGAGTTTGAGCTTGCAGTCGGAACTTGCGATCCCGATCGGAGTCTGGCTCCATCCAGGAGTAGACGAAATGGCTCACACACTCCAGTTGCGGATAGCGAGATTTTAGGGTTTCCATCTGAATTTCCAGGCTGGCATGGCCTCCGAAGGGTTGACCCCAGGTGCCGGCCAAAACCGGACAAATGGGAGTCCCCACGGGCGTTTTGCTGATCACTTCTCCCACCTGATCGGCGACACAAGTGGCATTGTTGTCTCCGCAAATGGCATAGCTCATCGGGTGCCGCTCAATCGGGGCCGGAAAACGATCCCAGGGTTGGAGCTTGGCATTATAAGCTCCCGCTTGAATGCGGTTACCACCGGGGAAAAACACAGCCGCCACTGGGATCCCTTCTGCTAGAACCGGCTCTGCAACGGCGGCCAAAAAATCGATCACCCCTTGCAGGGCATGGTCTACAGCCTGTTGCCAAAACTGAGCTTCGTACCGCTGGGCGCGGCGAGCGTGGGTGCGTAACCGATCCAGCACCGACGGCAGCGGTTCATCCGCGTACTGACTATCCACCTGGGCAACATCAGCGGCAGATAAAAACCCACTTTGCAGGTAGCGATGCATCAACTCCCGCTCTCGGCGACGGCCCATGCGATCCAAAAGGGCTGAGCGGCTGGCCTCAGCGTGGATCCACAGTTCATGGGGGTGGCTGACCCATTTGTCGGCTCCGACGGCGGTTGGGAAACGAATATAGTCCAGCAGGATCCCATCCGGTTGGCGGGCCAAAATGGCGGTAATAGCTGTGATCAAATCTTGTCGGGCTTGCGGATGATAGGGATCCACAAACAGGTGTTCCGTTTCGTAGGCATCTTCGTAAAAGGCTTGCCCATCGACGAGCAGACCCGGATCAAAGCGAGCTTGGGCAATGCTGGTTTCTCCCCAGCCATTGCGAGCCAACAGAGGAGCCCGATCCGCCCGTTCGCTGAAGCTGTAGCCAAAATTCATGGCGAACATCCAAGCGTGAACCTGTAGCCCTCTGGCATGACCCTTTTCAATCACCTCTGCCAACAGATCCGTATCGGCGGGGAGGATCCCGGCGGCCACCGCCTCCTGCAGCACCGAGCGCCAAGGGGTCGGATTATCAGCCTCTGGCAACAGCACCCGCCCGTCGTAAAAGGTTTCCACGAAGACCTGGTTGTAACCTCTGTTTACAATCCGATCCAAAACCTCATCTAGTACACCGGGTAGCGCATCGGTATCGTAGAGTCGCAACCACACCGCCTGAGTTTGCGGCCAGGTTTGAGCGCGACAAGCTTGTAGGTGCTGGGCATGGGATCCGATTAGGGCGCGGTACTGCTCTGCTGCCTCGGGATGGGTTGAACTGGCCTCTAGGAGCCGCTGTTTTTCAAGCCGCTCTGCCTCTGGCAGACCACAGCTGGGATCCCCCCAAACCGCCTCTGGCAAAGGCCCTGCCACGGCACTGCTGCACCCGAAGGCTACCACAGCTCCTAAGCCAACCCAAAATCGCCCCACAGCACACCTCCCCCTGCTGGGTACACAACACACCCCTTTGGGGCTAGTCCGTTATATCCCATGGACACCGGAGGCAACTAAGGAAGAAATGGACATGAAAGAGCCGTATATCAGACTTTCGTGTCTGGCATGCCAGCAGTGCAACTATCGCAATAATGACAATTCTGTTATTTTCCGTAGCTTTTGCTACAGAATTCACGGTACGATTGATCGTGTAGAGGTATTGATGTGGAGCATCTTAATGAATGCAGCCGCCGAAATGACTGGAGTTAATCTCCTTGCCCGCCATCAACAAAACATCGCTGCCTCTCTGGCTCGTCGTCTGGAAGCAGCCAGGGCCGCCAACAACACCCGCTTGGTGGAGTTGCTGGAACAAGAGCAACGGCAACTGGCTGCTGAGTATGGCACGGTTCACTCGTCTCCGGCGCTGTTGGAAGGATTGCGCCATGCTTGGGAACACCTAAAAGAGGTGTTGACAGCCCGCGATGAATTGCGAGTACGGCAATGGGTAGATGGCACCGGCGTTGTCTGGTGGTATGCCCAAGATCCCATTACGGGGGATCGGCTCTGCACCCACTCCGACTGGGAGCTGATGGACTGGATCGAGAAGCACCACTGGAACGATTAATCTCCTCCCTTCATCCTTTCATTCCGGCCACTGCTTAGCCCGAGCCACAGCCTCTTGCCAGGTACGAAAACAGGTTTGGGCTAGGTCGCTTTCGGGATCCGGCTGGAAAACCCGATCCACGGGTCGTGCGGCTACCAAGGCTAAGTAGTCCTCCCAAAAACCCACCGCCAAACCGGCAGCAAAGGCGGCCCCTTGAGCGGTTGCATCCAGCAGCTGGGGACGTTCCACCGGGATCCCGAGGACATTGGCTTGCCACTGCATCAGAAAGTCGTTGCGACAGGCCCCCCCGTCCACCTTCAGCCGTTGCAACGGGGATCCCAGATCTTCGGCCACAGCATCCACCACCTCCTTGACTTGGTAGGCGATCGATTCCAGCACCGCCCGCACCAGATGTTCCCGTCGGATCCCGCCGGTAATGCCAAAGAAGGCGCCCCGAGCGCTCATATCCCAGTGGGGAGCTCCCAAGCCACTGAGGGCGGGGACAAAATAAAGGCCACCGCTGTCGGGTAACTGTTGAGCCAAGGAGGCGGTTTCATCAGCAGAGTGGATGATCCCCAAGCCATCCCGCAACCATTGAATGCAGGCGCCACTGGTGAACATACTGCCCTCCAAGGCGTAGCCAGCCGGTTGGTTGGGGCTTGTCCAGGCCAGAGTGGAGAGCAGTCGGTGCTGGGAGCGAGCAATGGTTGAGCCGGTGTGGGCCACCAAAAAGGAGCCCGTGCCGTAGGTGCATTTCATCAACCCGGGTCGGTCACAGCCGTGGGCCAATAGAGCCGCCTGCTGATCCCCCAAGATGGCCGCAATAGGAATAGCTGCCCCGAACAGATCGGGAGCCGTGTAGCCGACCCTCCCGAGGCTGGGGCAGATGTCCGGTAGCCATTGCATCGGGATCCCAAACCGTTCGCACAAGGTTGGATCCCAGCGACGCTCCTGCAAGTTGTAAAGCAGGGTACGGCTGGCATTGCTGTCGTCAGTGATGTGTAGGGATCCGCCGCTGAGGTTCCAGATCACCCAACTATCGATCGTGCCCGCCAAGATTCGTCGAGAGAGAAGACCAGGATCTTGAGCAGACAGGTGCTCCCGTAGCCAGGCCAGCTTGGTTGCCGAAAAATAGGCATCCAAAACCAAGCCGGTGCGCTGCCGGATGTCGGGTTCCTGCCCCTGATCGATCAACTCCTGACACAGAGGCGCGGTGCGTCGATCCTGCCAGACAATGGCGTTGTGAAGCGGCTTTCCGGTAGTGGGATCCCAAAGTAGACAGGTTTCCCGCTGTACCGCCAAGCCGAGGGCTGCCACCTGTTCAGCCCGGATCCCGGCTTCCTGCATAACTGCCCGCATGACGGAGAGGGTATCTTGCCAAATGCGTTGCGGGTCGTGCTCCAGCCAGCCCGGTTGCGGATAAATCTGGGGGAGCTCGCGGTAGGCTTGGGCAAGCATTTGCCCGGATCGGTCAAAGAGAAGGGCGCGGTTACCGGTGGTGCCCAAATCGAGGGCCATGATGGTGAAGGGTGGGTCAGAGGAAGTGGAGCCAGTCATGCCAGCGGATACCGTATTGTGCTCACTAAAAGAGTCATCCCTACCGCCTGATCAGCCAAAGTCGAGCTCATCTTCCCTAGGGGATGGGCGGATCCCGGTGCACCGATCCTACGATCTGGTGGTCATTGGTGGGGGCATTAATGGAGCGGGGGTGGCGCGAGAGGCAGCCCTGAGGGGGTTGAGCACCCTCCTGTTGGACAAAGGAGATTTCGGTGGCGGCACCACCAGTTGGTCAACCCGCCTCATCCATGGGGGTCTGCGTTATTTGGAGACCTTCGAATTTGCTTTGGTGCGGGAATCCCTACGAGAGCGAGAAATTTTGCTGCGCACGGCTCCTCACTTGGTGCGGCCGTTGCAACTGACCATTCCCATCTATCGGCAAGGACAACGCCCCCCCTGGCAAATTCGGGCTGGCATGACCCTTTACGATCTGCTCAGCTTCGACAAAAGTTTGCCCAACCATCGCATGCTCTCGGCGGCGGCTTTTCGGCAACTGTTTCCCCAGGTGGATGCTCAGGATCTGCTGGGGGCGGCCCAATACTACGATGGGCAGGTGGTTTATGCGGAACGTCTGTGTCTAGAGACAGTGCTCTCGGCCCAGCAAGCCGGGGCAACCGTGGTGAACTATGCCCAAGTGACCCACCTGGAAGCTGGCCCCAACGGGATCCATACCCTACAGGGGCAGGATCACCTCAGTGGAGTTCCGTTTCGCCTGACCGGATTGGACAATGCAATTGTGGTGGCCATGGCCGGCCCCTGGTTGGATTCCCTGCTGGGATCCCTTCGGCCTGGATATCAACCCCTGATTGGGGGGACGAAGGGCAGCCATATTTTGGTGGAGCCGTTTCCGGGATCCCCGCGCAGTGCCTTATACGTGGAGGCCAAAAGCGATGGGCGCCCGTTATTTGTCGTGCCCTGGGGTTGGGAAACCCCACTCCTGCTGATTGGCACCACCGACATTCCCTACAAGGGGGATTTGGATGCCGTGCAAGCGACCCCGGAAGAAATAGACTACCTCCTGCAGGAGGCCAATCGGCTTTTCCCCCATGCGCAACTGACGCGAGCCCAAATTCGCTTCACCTATGCTGGTGTTCGCCCTCTCCCCTACAGCCAGGGTCTCAAACCCGGCCAAATTACCCGCAGCCACATCCTCAAAGATCATGCTTCCGAAGGGATCCCCAACTTGATCAGCTTGATTGGGGGTAAACTCACCACCTTTCGACAAGTGGGCCAAGACTGTGTGGATCAGGTACTCCGCAAATTGGGCAAACCCGTTTCTCCGTCTCCCACCCCGAACCAACCTTTCCCCGGCGCCATCACCCCCCAGGATCCACGTATTGCGGAAGCCCTACGCACCTATGCTCCCCTTCTCCCCGCCCGTACCCTGCATCACCTGTTTAACCTGTACGGATCCCGAGCCTTGCAAGTCTTGGAACTCGTGGCAACCAACCCCGATCTGGCACAACCCATTGCCCCACCCTGGCCCGATATTGCTGCGCAACTGATTTTTGCCCTGCAAGCGGAAATGGCCCAAACCCTGGTGGATCTATTGCTGCGGCGCACGACCGTGGGTATCCAGGCACATCCGTGTCAAGAGCCCATGCCCCATATTTTGGAGATTCTGCGCAATCATGCGGGCTGGGATGAGCATCGCTGCCAAATGGAGAGGGCAAACTACCAGGCTTATTTGGACTCCCACTGTTAGGATCAGCCCATCGGGGTTAGGATGCCTACCATGGTTTGGCAGTTGTTAACATGGCCTGCCCAAAGCTTGCTCTGGCTGGCGGGGCAAATTCAAGAACGCGCCGAGGCACAGCTGGACAACAAAGAAAACCTGCAGAAAGAACTCACCGCCCTGCAAATCCAACTGGATCTGGGGGAGATTGACGAAGCCACCTACACTGAGCGGGAAGAAGAAATTCTACGGGCCCTAGAGGCTCTGGCCGAGGCGGAACGGCAAGCGGAAGCAGAAAGCGCCGAGGATGAACCCGAAAGGGATCCCTGAATTTTGCAGTGGGGCAGAACATGGGAGAATGAACTTTTGTTGAACCCGTTCGTTTGCTTATCTACCCTGGGCTGTTTTCGATGAATGAATCCCATGAAACCTTGGTGCTCCGCGACGAGCAAGATCAGCTCCTCAAGTGCGAGATCTTGAGGCAGGTTGTAATCGAGGATCAAACCTATGCCCTAGTCACTCCTGTCGATGCCGTGATCAAGGTGTTGGTTTGGGAAGGGGAGGAAGAACCCGGCCAACCCGTGAACGGCGATGCCGATATGGAAGGGATCCTGGATGAACCGGATCCAGAAGAATTACAGGCGGCAATGCCCACAATCCAGGCGGTCTTGGGAGAATTAAACTTAACTTTGCAGCAAAATGGCTTTGATATCCTCACGGTTCAGGGGGAGTTGCCCGCCGTCGAAGATGAAGACGTGCTGGAAATTGGCGAAAGCGACGAAGATGCCCAAGAGTTTCAGCTGCTGGCCACTTTCTTCTACAAAGATCAGAAGTATGGCATTTTTACCCCTCTCGACCCCATTTTGATCTACGCGGCCCTGCCGGATGAAGGGGATCCCTATCTGTTAACCCCGGATGACCCACCGGAACTGTTCGACCAGCTTTATGCCCTACTGCTGGATCTGGATGAAGAAGAAGTGGATGACGAAGACGAAGATTAGGGGATCAAACGCCTCTGTTGCCTAAGGGTCTGATACTCCTGCCAAACCAACCGGGGTAGGAGGCAAAGAAAACGAATGTATCTGGGAATAGTCTTCCGGGGTTCTTCATAGGCTCGATACAGCCACTCTAGCCTCCACCTCAACATCCATTTAGGGGCGCGTTTTACGCTTCCGGTGTCGGCATTGAAGTTAAAGACCGCACCAAAACCGAACATTACCCCTTGCTCAAGATAAGGGAGAAGCTTGTGCATGAAGATTTCCTGCTTGGGAGCCCCAAGGGAAACCCAAATGATATCCGGTTGATCAGCATTGATGTCTTTGGCAATGGCAGGATAGTCAAACCTCTCCACATCTACAAAAGGCAACGGGCAAAATCTCATGGTTTGAATGGCAGGATCGATCTTGGCAAGATTCACTCGTAGGCTGTCCAAAATCTCTTGAGTATTTCCCAGGAAATATTGCTTGAAGGTTTTCATTTCAATGAAAGCGAGGAATAGATCTGCTCCTATGTACGAATCAAAATCCTGTTGGTGAATCCATGCAAGGATCTTAGCCAACACAGAGCCATCACATATATTGACTAAAGATCCGTTAATGATCGTATTGTATTCAGGATTGACATTGGCAATAGAGAGATTATTACTTTCAATAGAACAGACATAGCCTTTTTGCTTGTTCGAGATAGCGGAGAAAATGATTTCATTAACTTTATCTCGATTGAACTCAATGTTGACATCAAAGAATCTGCCCATACACCAAATCTCAGCTCCCCTCATGAAGCCAGTTTGCACATGAGAGGAATCATCCATTGTCGCCGTTTGATGTGTTCCTCAATCCATCGATATTGCTCCTCAAGCCCTTGCCGAAGAGGTATTTTTGGATCCCAGCCTAAAATGTCTCTGGCTTTGCAGTAGTCAGCTCTGCGCGACTTATCTCCCTCTGGTTGTGTAGTGTCGTAGATAATTTTAATGTCTTTGCCAGAAATGCTGACAATCATTTCAGCTAAGGCTTGAATGGTGGTGCAAGAGGATGGCCCGATTTGAATGGTGCCTCGCCCCAGTCCCTTTTCTAAGGTCAGCACAATCGCATCCACAACATCATCCACATGGACGAAGGCTCTGCCTTGGGATCCACTGCCCCAAACAATAAAGGGTTCTTTTGGAAACCGGATGGCTTTGGTGATTAAAGATGGAATGACCTGCCGACGAGGGCCAATATCACAGGGAGTTCCATAGACATTGTGTAGCATGAGGATCGCGCAGGGAATTTGGGTTTCTTTTTCCAAGAGCTCGGTCTCATAGTTGCCAATCAACTTGCTCCATCCATAAGCGGATTCGGGCTGGGCAGGATATAGGTCTTCTTCCCGTAGGGGCCTTGAGTCGATATCCTGTTGTAAAGACAATGGGAAGCTACAGGCTGTGCCGGTATAGATGAATCCTTTTATGGAGCTTCGATTCTTCCTGACTGAGTGAATCACGTTTGAGTTTATAACGATATTTTTTCTAAAAATTTCTCCCTGATGGGCAAAAACGTAATCTATGCCTGCCACAATATCAGCCAAATGAATGACGTACTCAACTTGACTGACAAGGTTATCGATTATTCCTGCGATGGCAAGATCCAGTAAGAAAAACCTTTCCTCTAAAGGAATTACGAAGTTCCCCACCTCATTTTTTAGATAATCTAGTTTGCCTCGCCAGAGGTTATCCACCACAAAAACATCGTGCCCTTCAGCCACCAACCGCTTGACAAGGTTAGAGCCAATCATTCCGGCACCACCAGTGACCAGAATTTTAGCCATTCGCAGCTTCCTCTCTTTGTAGGGGGATGGCAGGCAACAGATTCGTCAGGATATGACAAGACCCTTGACGTGAAGAACCCTAAGGAAAATTCGCATTGGAGCATCCACTCATGGAATCTACCCCTCTTCACGGAGGGATGACGTATCATAAATCGTCTCCAGAGGAAACACATCTGTAGGGGAAAAGTATAAGTTGTCAACCCCGGAGAACTGCCGCCTGACAAAAAACCGACTTTCAACAAACTTTCAACAAACAGAGAGGGTTGATTGGATGGCCAAAGCTTGTGCCAGAGATTGCAACTTCAGCTGAATCTCTGCTACCTCCTGCTCCGGACGAGAATCAACCACGATGCCGGCACCCGCGTACAAACGAGCCCGATCCCCACGAATGAGAGCGGATCGGATCGCCACCACAAACTCCCCATTCCCCTGCAAATCCACCCAGCCCAGGGGTGCCGCATAGCCGGAGCGGTCAAAGGGTTCTGCCGCTTCGATCCAATCCACTGCCGCCTGCTTGGGGTAGCCGCCGACAGCCGCTGTTGGGTGCAACCGGGCCAACAGGTCAAAAAGATGGAGGTCAGGCGGCATTTCCGCTTGGATCAAGGTTTGTAGGTGCTGGATATTGGCCAACTGCAACAAACGAGGCTGGGAGGGAATGTGCGGCTTTAACCCCACTTGGCGCAGGGCTTCTCCCACCGATTGCACCACCAACTGATGTTCCTGACGGTCTTTAGGACTCTGCAGTAGCTGCTGGGCTAGGGCTTGATCCTGGCTGACGGTTTCCCCCCGTGCTATGGACCCGGCCAAGGCATCGATCTGGATTTGCCCTTGCCAGACGGAGAGCAACCGTTCTGGGCTGGCTCCCAAAAAGACTCGCTCTGGAGAAGAGAAAGGTTGCCCTTGACCGGCAGCGGTGTCCAAAGCCCAAGCTTCCCTGCTGCCAATGCCCTCCGCAAAAGCAAACACGCTGCAATCGGCATAGCGCTGTTCCAGGTAGGCCAACACCGTTGGGATTGGGGGTGGGGTAGCCAAAGGCAGATCAACCGCTTCCGCCAGGACCACCTTTTCCAGGGATCCGGCTCGAATCGCTTGCAAAGCCCTGTCAATGCGGGCTAGGAGTTCCTCTCGATTGACCTCCACCTGCAGAGGCGTTTGCAATTCCCAGCGGGGCAACGGGTGTTGAGACAACCGCGACATGTGGGCAAAAAAGTGGTGGATACGAGTGCCCAAGACCGCCAAATCGCTCTCGGGCCTGACCTCCAAGTTCAACCGGGCTACCGTCCGGGATCCCTTTGAAACCGGTGCAACAACAGAGCTCCTTGGCCCCTGCTCCTGCCAGATCTGCCATTCCGGCAACACCAACAGGGCGGCTGGGCCATAGGTGCGCTCGGGGTTAAAGCTAAAGCGGCTAAAGCACAAAGGCCGTTCCTGTTCCTGCCCACTTGCCGGGGTTGAAGCTCGGGATCCCCAATCCACCGCTTCGGTATGCACATGGGGCTGTAGCTCCTGCAAAAAAGCCCGTGAGGCTTGAAAGCGCCCTTCCCCCAATAGGTAAACCCGCCGCAGGGCTCCCAGGCCGAGCACCCTAACGCTGCCGTAGCGGGCTGTGTGGGCAAGATAGCAATAGCTCGAATCCGCCAGTCCACTCCCACTGTTGGAGCCAAGGGATTGGGCCAGCACCACCAGAGGATCCAACCCTGAGAAAGAACGGGACAGACTGAGAATTTGGGGAATGCCCCGCGCCCGCGCCGTCTGTTGGCAGGCGGCTAATACGGGATCCCAGCGGTGGGGATCCCCCTCCTGAGCTGTCCAAGGAGAAGCCTGAACCGGGAGCGTTGGCCAAATTCTGGGCCATTCTGAACAGGGAGAAAGGGAGAAGGTCATGCGAGAAGAGGAGAGGACAAACCCGCCTGGGTGGGATTGGGGTCAGAAACGGGCTCTGCCCCGTGGGTAACCCAAAAGCCCAATCCGGATCAGGAGGAGTGCCTGGCGAAGATGGCTTTAAGATATGAGATTACGAGATGGTCTGGCCAGAACTCGCCTTTAACACCTGGATCTTCACGGGCTTCTTCACGATCCGCAAAATTTCTTAGCATCCTTAGGGATTCCACTTGAAGCACTCTACTTTACAGAGCAGGTACAGATTTGCTCACCCAGCCAGAACCGCCAAGGAGAACTCGCATGGAACTCGGTGCTAGCCCAGCGCAACCTTCTGAACAGGCTTCCTGGAACGGCCCCTCACGCAAACAACTGTGGATGGCCGCCATCAAGCCCCCCATGTACAGTGTGGCGATCATGCCCATTTGGGTGGGATCCGCCATTGCGTATGCTCAGGTGGGGGTAATGGATTGGCAGGTTTTGGCGGTGTTTCTCGGGGCTGCCATCTGCATTTTGGCCTGGACCAACATCAGCAATGATGTGTTCGATGCCCAGACTGGGATTGACAAAAACAAGCATCACTCGCTGGTCAATCTGACAGGCAAGCCGGAGCAGGTTTTCTGGGTGGGCAACGCCTTCTTGGCCCTTGGCCTATTGGGGATCCTGTGGTTGAGCTGGCGGCAATCGGATCCGACGGTGCTGGTCCTGGTGCTGATTGCCTGTGGACTGGGTTATGCCTATCAGGGACCACCATTGCGGCTGGGCTACCAAGGGATTGGGGAAATTCTCTGTTTTTTCAGTTTTGGGCCACTGGCGGTTTTGGCTGCCCACTACAGCCAAATTCAAACCTGGTCGCTGACGGGGTTGGCAGCTTCTTTGGTGGTGGGGATCGTCACCAGCTTGATTCTGTTTTGCTCCCATTTTCATCAGGTGCAGGATGATCTAGCCTGCGGTAAACGCTCACCTGTGGTGCGTCTGGGTACGTTGCGCTCGGCCCGCCTGATTCCCTGGATCTGTGGCAGCATTTTTGGGTTGACGGCGATCTTTGTCGGTTTGGGGATGTTTCCGGTTTGGACGTTGCTTAGCCTGGTAGGGATCCCTTTTGCGGTGCAGCTGTCCCGCTTGTTGGGCACCTATCACGACCAGCCGCCGCGAATTAGCCAGTCCAAGTTCATCGCCGTTGCTCTGCATTTTTGGGTGGGGCTATTTCTGGGGTTGGGGTTTATGCTGAGTCGCCTGGGTTAGAGAGGGTTAAGCCAGTCGGAAGGTGTGCGGGGGATCCCCCGGATGCTACCGGGAAATTGAGATAAGCTACAGCCTAGTGTGCTGGACTTGGGTGCGCTGAGCCTCAGTTCGGAGCGATTGGGGTGGCGACAGGAGAGCAACAAAAGCAGAATGCGGCGACTTTTTAATTCCAACCTGATCGTGGCTCTGGTGGGGAGCGGGGTGCTGGCCGGTTTGATTGGCTGGGCCTTGTTCATCGACATTGAAGAAGTGGTGGTAGAAGCTCCCCCCGCCGAGCAGCCGGCCTCCGTCAGCCGCAGAGTGGATATTCTTGGGCATCGGGGAGGCTATCAGCGTTGGCGGTTGATCGCCGAACAGGTGGACTCGCAAACCGGGCAGCAGGTATTTGAGCAGGGGGCACACGGGTACTTCTATGGGGAACCTGCCACCCAACGCCAGGGAGAGCCGGATCCCTTCTTTGACAGCAGCGAACAAATGACCTGGCGAGCGAACCAAGCCCGCTACAACGCCACCGCCGATGAGTTGTATCTAGAAGAAGAGGTACAGGTGGAAAGTGACGATGGCAGTCTGCTGTTGACGAATGCTCTCAAAGTAACCCCAGAAGAGCGCATTGAGGTGCCAGGAGAGTTCACCCTGAAGGGGCAAGAAATGCTGCTGCATGGCCGCTCTGGCTCCTTTAATTTTCAATTTGCCCTCCTCAGTGCTCAGCAGGGCAAGCTGATCGTGTTGCCCCCTGGTCGCGGCCTCAACCCCGCCAGAGACGGGGCGAGTATGCCAGAGGCGCATAGCCCTGCTGCCACCCAAATTGCTATGGCCGACAGTGCCAGCACCCCGCAATGGCTGGCCAGTGCCGCTGCCGATCCCGACTCCACTACGATTACTGCCGACCAGATCACCTATGACCGCACCAACCAAGTTGCTCAAGGGGAAGGCAACCTGCGGATTCAAGAAAGTGGCCTTGAAATTCGTGCCCCTCAGGGCACTTACCTGCGCCAGCAGGCCCAAAGTATTCTGTCTGGGGGGGTGGTTTTGCGGGAGTTGGCCAGTGATGGCAACCGGGATCCCTTGCTGGCGGATCTCACCCTGGCTCAGGCTTCCCCCGACCCCGAGTCTGGCCAAGATCAAGAAGTGACGATTATCGCCGACCGCCTTACCTACGACCGCAACACCCAAATTGCCCAAGGGGAAGGCAACCTGGAGATCCAACAGGGGGAAACTATTATTCAATCTGCACAAGGCACCTACCGCCGCCGCGAATCCCAGAGCATTCTCACGGGGGGCGTTACTCTGCGGGAGCCGGGCCGGGTGCTCACTTCCGTTCGCCTAGAGGGCAACCACCGTGACAAGATCTTCTTTTTTGAGGAAGACGTGCTCTACCGGCAGATGGCTGCCTCCACTCCCGCTCCAGAAGGGGGATCCCTGACGGATGAGCTGCGGCAGGCGGAAACCGAAGTGCGGGCTGCCCGGTTGGTCTACAATTCCCGCACCGGAACCTCAGAATTTAGCGATGCTGTGGAGTTTATCCAGCGGGGGCGGAAAGCTAGGGCGATGCGAGCCACCATTACCCCTGAGAGGGTGGAGCTGAGCGGGGATGTACTGATCGAGCAAATTGAAGGGGATTGGCTGGCGCAACGGTTGGCCAACCCAGAGACGCAGGCGGATGTGGATCAACCCACAGTGATTTATGCGGATCGGGTGGAGATTGACCAGGCCAGCAGCGATGCCCGCTTTTTTGGCAATGTGGTGATCGTGCAAGCCAATCGAGCTATTGAAGGGGATCGAGCCGATTACTTTGATCAGGAACAGATTTTCAAAATCACCGCCGAACGGGATCCCGTCGTCCTCTGTGACCGGGGTGAGATGAACCCAATCCAGCGCGGCAGTACCGAAACTTTGCCCGGTCGGGATGCGTTGGATCAAATGTGCCGGGGTGCCAACCGCCTCAGTGGTAAGTTAGTGACCCTCAATATGGATCGGGATGAATACACCGTCGAAGGAGATGAGACGCAACAGGGGATGTTTCAATTTCGCATCACCGATTCTCTCTAGGGGAAGGCTTTCCCCTGTTGTCTAACTTGTACCACCAGAATGACCACTGACTTTGTCGATAAGGCCCAACCGCGCACCTCCCCTTCTCCAAAAGGTGGGTTTTGGGGATCCCTGAGATTGGGGGCAGGCTTTTTGGAGCTGTACCTTTTCAAGGAGATGATCCGCCCCTTCTTTCTAGGGGTAGCAGGCGGCACGGTGATGATGCTGGGCAACCAGTTGTTCATTTATGCCGATCTGCTGGTGAAAAAGGGGGCTCCCCCCCTGACCATTTTGCACATTCTCATCTTGAATCTACCCGCTATTTTGGTGGTGACCTTCCCGATTGCTGGCCTATTTGCCACCCTGCTGACCCTGGGCAAAATGGGAGCCGATAGCGAGATCATCGCTCTGCGTGCCGCCGGGATCCCCTATCGCAAAGTGTTTATTCCTGTGCTGTGTATTGGCCTGTTGGTGAGCGGTTTGGCTCTGTTTACCAACGAGGTGATTGTGCCGGAAACCAACCAAAAAGTGAAAACCCTGAACAAGAATTTGATTTTGGCTCAGGATGCCATTTTGTTTAACCCGGAAGAAATCGTGCGGGTGGATGACGACCTTTGGTTTCATGTTGGCTCCATTGACCCCGAAACGGGCCTGATGCGAGATCTCATCATCCTGGATCGCAAAGCGGAAACGGGTCACCTGCGCTACCCACAAGTGATCTCCGCCCAAACAGCCCAGCAAGTGGGGCAATCTTGGCAACTCCGGGATGTCGTGGTACGTCGCTACGACCAACAGGGGCGTACCTACTACGAGGGCCAGGTGGGGGAAATGGAGTTGAATATCGTCAATAAGCTGGTGGGTCTGATCTACGCCGAAAAAGTGCCCCAAGAGCAACGGGCCGGGGAGCTGTGGGAGCAGTGCCAACGGCACCGACAGGAACAACGCCCCTCGGCTGATGTGGCCCGCTGCCTGACGGAATATCATCTCAAGTTCGCCATTCCTCTGGCCAGTTTCTTCGCCGTCTTGGTAGCTGCCCCCTTGGGCCTACAAACGGTGCGGCAAACCGGACGCTACGGAGGCGTGGCGCTAGCGATTGTTCTGGTGTTTATTTACTATGTACTGATGAGCCTAGGGCGAGCGATGGGTCGAGTTGAACATATCGATCCTTGGCTGGCGGCCTGGTTGCCGAATATGATTTTCGGTGGGGTAGGCTTTTCTTTACTGTGGCGGTTTTTACGGTGAAATCCTGCAACTTCCCGGACGGCTTTGGCCCTTGGGCGAGAACCGCCTGGTTGGCCTTGTGGTGTAGCGGATCCCTCTGGCTGGTGATGGGGGAGTCGGTTTTTGCACAACTGGAGCCCCTACCCACCGAGATGGAAGGCTACCAGCGGTTTTGGGCGATGCAAACCCCCGCCCAGCGCCTACAACTGGCCCGCCGGGATTCCCAGCCTGAACCCGAACTGCCCACAGGGGCAAGCCTACTGGGGGATCCCCTAACTTTGGCGGAGGCACAACAATCCCTCCAACCTGCTGCCCCTGCAGCTCCCGCTTCCCTTCCATTCGCTCCCGCGACGGT
Organism: Thermostichus vulcanus str. 'Rupite'; assembly: GCF_022848905.1. Taxonomy (NCBI): domain Bacteria; kingdom Bacillati; phylum Cyanobacteriota; class Cyanophyceae; order Thermostichales; family Thermostichaceae; genus Thermostichus; species Thermostichus vulcanus. The sequence continues at coordinate 3,441 of NZ_JAFIRA010000028.1, read as the reverse complement.
AGCGACAGCCCAGCCCCCGGATCCCTCCCCACAACCCCTAGCAGCCCAAACAGCAGCAGCAGCCCCTCCCTCCTCTTCTGCAGGACAAGACATCACTTCCGAAAAAGTCCTGACGCCAGTCGGCAGGAGCGGGACAGAGCCCTTAGATTTGAACCAGCAGCGGCTCCAACGTCTGTTGGCGGAAGGAGCGGCAGCCCATGCCCGCCGACAAGCACAACAGGCCCAAGCACAACAGGCGCAAGCGCAAGCGACACCCCAGTCCTCAGCCCCGATCCCAACCTCGACTCAGCCCCCACAACCCACGGCTTCCCAGGCTTCTGCCCTGCAAGTGGAAGAGCAACCCTGGCTGCGTGTAAGGGATGAGTTCAATGCGTTGGAGTTGCTCACCCCCGCCCAGACATCCCCCTCCGAGAGCTTGGCCTCAACCGCACCGCAAGAGAAGGCCAAGGCAGAAGGGGAGTTGAGTCGGATCCCGCCCTTCCCAGAAACGGCTCCGCTGTTGATTTCCCAAGCAGGTGGAGATTTAGGGCTGAGGGGTGTCCCCCCCCAGGGATCCCCCGTGGATCCGGAGCTGGCAGAAAATTTCCCTCTTCTACAGACGGGATCCCTGTCTCCTACCGAAGCAGATCCTGCAACAGAAGCTTTTACGCCCACTGCAGGTTTGCCTTTGGCCCCGGAACTGCTGGAGCGTTTCCCTCTGTTGAGTGACCCGGTTAGTGACCTGGACGCTGCAGTGGACACCCCCTCTTCAGATCTGCAACCAGACCTGCAAGCGGCACTTCCCCCCAGTCAGGGATCCCAAATTCGCCAGCAACTGTCGGCCACCGCCACTGCCCAACGGCAAATCCCCCTGGATCCGGATCAAATTAACATCAATGGGGATATCCTTAGCTACCTTGCTGAAGAAGACCTGGGCATTGCAGAGGGGAATGCCCTAATCCAGTTCTCTGATGGCAGCCGTATCACGGGTAACCGGCTGTTGTTTTACCGACGGGAACGGCGCTTGCGCAGCGATGGCCCCTTCCGTATGGAGCAACCCCCTGGCCCTCAAGGACGGGGTGTTCGGCAAATCCAAGGGGAAAATCTAGATCTGGACATTCCCAGCCGCACTGCCCAATTTGAAAACTCGTTGGTGATCCTGCCGGGGGAAGAACCGGGGACGAAGGTCTTTGTGCGCAGTGAAGAAACCACCGCCCTCTTGGGGGATCAGATCTTCTTCGAGAAGGCCACCATCACCACCTCGCCAGAGCCGCCCATTACCCACTATGTGCAGGGGGATCGGGTGGAGGTTTTCCCGGATGACCGGGTGATTGTTTATGACGCGCGTATGTTTGCCGGTGGGGAACTGACGGAGCAGGGTGATCTGCAGGCGGGCATCCAGATCGGCTACTTTCCTTTGTTCGTTTACAGCTTGCGGGATCACCAGTGGATTTTGCCTGGTCAAAGCGAGACGGAAGGCGTGTTCGTCAAGTCCAGCTGGGCCTATCGCTTCGATGAGTACAACTTCGGCGGCTTGCGGGTGGATGCCATCCAGAAAAAAGGCTTAGGGGTAGGCTTCCTACACGACTACATTCTGCCCATCCCTGACAGTGTCAACTATGGGCGGGCGCAATTTTATTTGGTAACGGAAGCAGATCAACAGCGGATGTCCAGTCGCTTCCGGGTGGATCACAACTTCGACTTTTATGCTGCCACCCTTTTCGGCCAAGAAGGTCAACTGCGCGGACAGCTCAACCTCAACCTCGACAACACCTATCGTCCTGCCGGTGGGCGTAACGATAACGCCGATCTGCGCCTCAACTCCACCTTCCAGGGGGATCTCTCCACCACCACCCTGAACATCAGCCGCACGGGATCCCAGGAGCGGGGCACCTACAGCTTCCCCCTTACCCTCAGCCACAACCAACGCTATGGGGGCGTGCACTGGCTGCAATCGGACTTGCGGCTGGACTACAACCAGCGGGTCAGCATCAAGGATGGGCCTGACTTTGCCGATGCTCGTCTAACTTTGGGTACACAACTCACCCCGCCAGGCTGGGGAGGCAGCTACCGCCTCAACTACCGCGCCTACAGCAGTTCCAACGGCGACAACGAGCCACGCCGCAACTTCGAGCTGGCCTTCAACCCTGACCTAATCCGCATCACCCCCGATATCTCCCTCACCAATGCCCTCACCCTCACCCAGGAGCAACAACCGGATCGAGAAGTGGGCTCCGGCCTCCATTTCTTTAATCGCTACGAATTGCGCTCCAGCCTACGGTTTAACGACATTCAGCCGGCCCGTTGGGTGACGATTATGCCCGGCTCGATTGATTACAGCCAGGTGCTTTACTCCACCCCTGACCAGGAATCCACCGTCAGCCTCAACCCTCGCCTCAGTTTGCGGCCTGCCGACTGGAATACGATTGACCTACGCTACAGCCGCACCTTTTACGGCAACAACTCCGTCCCCTTTCAAACCATTTCCACTAGCCCCAAAGATGTAGACCGCATCAACGCCAACATCAGCTTCTTTACCCCTCGCGATCTCTTGCCCAACGTTCCCCCTGGCTACATTGCCTTTGAAGATGACCTGCCCGGTGAGATGCCAATTGCCCTGACCTTCCCCGATGACACCCAGGAAGATTTGGAGGCGATTGCCAGCCGCAACTTGGAAGAGTTGCAGGCAGAGGTCAAAAATCTGCTGCGTCTCGACACCACTGCTGGCTACGACTTCATCAACCAAAAGTGGGATCTGGTCAACGCCAACTTCACCTGGAATACCACGCCAGATCTGTTTAACATTCAACTACAAACCGCCTATGACCTGAACGAAGGGGAACTGCGACCGGTACGCCTGCAATATCGGGGGCGCAGCAGCACCACGTTCAATCGGGATCAACGCTCGGGCCTGGATGTGTATGAGCCAGGGATCAGCTATTCCTTGCAAGCAATCTACGACCCCAAACTGGGTGAGATTTCCACCTACGGGGTGGATCTAGACGCCACCATCGGCACGCAATGGCAAAATCACTGGCGGTTCCGCTTGGGCCTAACGGAAGAAGGGATCCGCCGTGTGGAAGTACGCCGTGACCTACGGGATTTCGAGTTGCGCCTAGCTTACGATCCCACGGCGGAGATGCTGCGCTTGGAAGGGATCCTGGTGGCTTTCCCCAGTCGCCCAGTGGGTCTGACCCAAGAGCGGGGCGATTTTCTCCTGACCACTCCTGCTACTACCTTTAGTTTGGATGATTTGGGGCGATGAACTCTGATCAACACAACAAGTGTACTGAACTGAAGGGAGAATAAACGGGTTTAAACTAAGCTTTCTCTATATGGGAACTAGAATCCCCACGAAATTAAAACCCCCCACCTTTTTTTAGAGGCAGGGGGTTGGATGGGATAGGGACCTGGCACCGAGCTAGATTACCGGAGGGCCACCCCTCAAGTAGATTTGCCGCT